>SFGN01000010.1 GCA_004556565.1 Lachnospiraceae bacterium
TCCGGAGCATAGCGTAGAGATAGTAGGTTTTTTGTGGAAATACTTTGATGAAATAATGATGGACAGATATTTTTATTTTAATGCTGAATAATCAGGCGTTAAACAAAAAATGTCAAAGTTACTTGGATAAATGCTGGTTCAAGTTCCGTTTGGACACAAGCTGTAAAATCAGTTTCAATTAAATGGGTTGGAGCGAGTTAAAATGATTAATATTGATTATATTATGAGCCTGATCGATTGGAATAAAAGCATAAATGAGCAGGAGGACGGAATCAAAATGGCAGAAGATGTTGAAAACATTAATGTGTTTCTACAACCCTGTAATAAAAACTACAATAAGAATGTTTGGGACAATTGTGCAAAAATTCTAACCGGTGTTGTTATAATCGGCAATGTAAATGGGATAAGTAAAAAGTCCGTCAGAGAGATCATACGAAAGTTATCTGATTAATTGACATAAACAAGAATATGTAATGATGAAAAAACAGGTGAAAGTGCTCTTTCATCTGTCTTTCTTATTTTTTATCAGTAATGAATTTGTAAATGTTATGGCAGTATCTTTTACAGCCAACTCTACTTTCCGTAGGTACAAAAAAGAGAAATATAAGGGTATTATTATCTAGTATGATGCACCCTAAATACCGTACTGTTTCGCTGAGAATGCTTTTTCGAGAGTGCAGTTGTAAAAACGCAGGCGTAGCGGGCTACGCTGAGGCTTTTACAACTGTGCTATCGGGAAAACAGACCAGCGAAACATAGTGTTATTTAGGGTGGATCATACTAGTACATCGTATCTTAAATAATTAGTATGACGTAGCCCGCTACACCTGCGTTTTTTGAATAGCACTCTCAAAAAAACGTTCTGTGCATTAGTCGAGTTATTTTGTGAACGATGTATTAGGAGGTGAAGAAAAATGGACCAATATGTTACAGGCGCAGTTATTAAAGAGCTGCGCGAAAGAAACAAAATGACTCAGTTACAATTAGCAGATAAGCTTGGTGTGAGTGACAAGACCATTTCAAAGTGGGAAACTGCCAAAGGATATCCTGATATCACATTGCTTGAACCTATTGCAGAAGCCTTTTCTGTATCGGTTACAGAATTGATTTCCGGAAATACTGTCTGTAATTCCAATGTATCTGCGAACATGCTAAAATCTAATTTTTATATTTGTCCAATCTGCGGAAATGTGATTCATAGTATGGGAGAGGCAGTCATTCATTGTCACGGTGTTCTTATGACGGCAGCACAGCCGGAAGTAACCGACGACAATCATAAAATATTTATTGAGCGAACAGAAGATGAGTATTATGTCCGCATAGAACATGATATGAAAAAGAATCATTATATATCTTTTATTGCTGCGCAGTCTTCTGACAGAATACAAATGGTAAAGCTTTATCCGGAGGGAAATGCAGAAACACGATTTAAGATAAGTGGAGTAAAAAGAATTCTGTTCTACTGTAACCGGGATGGGTTGTTTTATATAGTTCCTGTAAAAGGAATTGATGATAAAGAAAGTGGCTATGATGATGTCACGGAAAGAAGAAAATTAGAGAAAGCTGCCGAAATTCTATTTGGATAGATATGGGAGGAATCATTTATGAATCATATGACTGCTAAGATAAGCTGTTTTGCCAGAGCATATCATTATAAGCATAACCAGATACATGTGTTTAAGGACAGTGCTGCAAAGTTGCTTCTGGGAAGTGATTATGAACAAATCGAATTAAACATGATCAATGGAATTGGTTTTTTCCTGCCCTGCTTTACCGGAACCAAGGAAGAAGGATTAAGACTGATTGTAGATAAACAACTTTCACCCTCCGTACTTGGAAGAAGCGCTTTCTGCGAAAAAATGCTGGAAAAGGAGAAAGCTCTCGGATGTAAACAATATATAATATTTGCATCCGGATATGACACATATTCATTAAGAAATGCGGATAAATCCCTTTCTGTTTTTGAAATGGATTTGCCGGAGCTTCTTACTGATAAGATAGAGCGAATAAAGAGAACCGGCATTAAAACGGATTCTGTTTTTGTATCTTGTAACCTGGCAGAGATGACATGGAAAGAAAAATTGCTTCAGCAAGGTTATATGTCAACGCAGAAATCATTTGGAAGCCTTTTAGGGATCTGCTATTATCTCAGCAAGGAAGAATTCAGATTGCTTCTACAAGGAGTAAGTGAATTAATGATGGATGGTTCTTTAATCTGCTTTGATTATCCATCTGATGAAGAAAGCAATGAATCAAAGACAAATCAGATGCTGGCCATGGAAGCCGGCGAGCAGATGAAAGCACATTACTCTGATTGTGAATTAGAAGAATTATTGTCGAGTTGTGGATTTGAAATCACTGTACATTTGAATCATGATGAAATGACGAGACAGTATTTTTCTGATTACAATAATTGCAATAGTGAATATGCAATGAAAGCACCAATTGGTGTTAGTTATGTTTTGGCAGAGAGGAAAACGATTTCTGATGAAGAACTGAGTGGGCAAAAAGCCCGTCAGAGAGATTATACGAAAGTTGTCTGATTGATATGAATAAGAATATAAGAGCCGGTCAGCATGGAATCATATCCGTCTGACCGGCTCTTGATGCCGCTATGTATCCGAAGGAAAACGTCGGAATTTCCATCCGGATGATTGTTTGCAGCTTTTTGATTTCATTCCTGATATTTCATCGGCAGGACGACAGAAACCTGAAATGTAGTGTCAGTTATATCGTATTTTATCTGTCCGTCATAATTTTTTACGATTGCTTCCACAGACTGAGTTCCAATCCCCAGGCCGCTGTGCTTTGTTGATTTGAAAAGTCCGTTATGTATCTCCCCCGGTCTGTGAGTAATATTATTTTTGATACGGAGCAGTAATGTATCCTGCCGGAATCTGGAGATGACATGAATATAGGGATTGTCAGGCTCCTGATCCATACAGGCCTCATATGCATTTTCAATCAGGTTTGAAAATAATAAGGATAAATCAATATCAGAAACCGGGATTCGGGACGGGATGTCTGCCTCTATGATGAATTCTATTTCCGCCTGCCTGCACAGACGCATATAAAACTGCAAAATTGCATCGACCGTCAGGTGTGTGCACAGCACAGTCCGTTCTTCTGTTTCATTCAATATATTGTATTCTTTCAGATATTGCTTCAGCTTCTCGATTTCTCCGCTTTCAAGAAGAGAAGAAATTGTATTGAGACGATGCCTCTCGTCGTGGCGGTATCGTATGGAGTTATCAATTTTGTCAGTCAGTTCCATATAATGCATCTGCTGCATGGCGAGCTGACTGGTAAGCAGACGTCGTTCTTCCTGGAAGATCAGCTGCTGTTTGTAATCCATGGTCAGACTCCGTGTAATATGAACTCCAAAACAGAGTACAAGGAAAAACAGCCCGCATTCTGTAAACCCTCCGCCATAAATAGGCTCGTAGAGAGGCAGAAGCCGGTCTGTAAAGATCGAAACAGCAGCTGCGGCTGTTCCGGTCATCAGAATGGGAGCATAGTTTTCATCATACAAAACTGCTGATATGGCGTGGTACAGCAGGTAGGCAGCCACTGCCAGCTTGACGATCCTGGAGCCATACTGGAATGCAAGGTTTATCGTCCGGGAATGATGAGGGACAACTGCGTACAAAACAGATATGGCACAGAATAAAAATAAAGGTATGCAGATGAATAAGCTCTTTTTAAAAGGTATGTCGCGGATATCGTTCATTAAAAGCACCGACAGCAGGTAAACTCCGTAAATGCTGAATAGTTCAAGTGGATACCATATGCCGGATTTTACAGTAAAAAGCGTGAATACTATCGGATATGAAATGCTGATAAACAGTCCGAGACATATCAGATTATACAGTAATGTGCGTCTGCGGATGGAATTGCAGACCAGTCCGTAATAAAGGGATATTACAGTGCAAATAACGATTGTAGTTAAAGCAGCCATGCAGATTAAAAGCTGTATATGCAGTGTGCGGGTGACAGCATGCTCTGGTCCGAATACCGGCGGAAAGGTAATTCCGCTGTAATAATGGGATTGATTCGTAACGGCAATGATTAATTCAGTGTCTCCTGATGCTGCGAAGGAAATCTCTGAATTAGTTATCGCCTCCCGGTAGCTGTCGGATTCCGGGACACCTACGGAATGAAGGAGCTGACCGTTTATATAAACATGATATGCGGAGAATACTTTTTCCAGATATAAAGTATAAATGTGTGGAGTATCAGGCAAGGACAGAATCAGGCGGTAAGTGCCGCTCCCGTCTGTGTCACGGTCACTTTGCCCGAAGGAAAAGTCCATATATTGTCCGATGGCAACCGTCTGGCTGAGAGGAATCTCATTTCCTGATTCAAAATCAGAAGGAGACAGGAGCTGACCCTGATAAAACTGCCATCCGTGAACCAGATAAACAACCTGATTTGTTTCAAGTTCCTGCTCGGAAATAGTTATAATACCATTTGAAGGCTGCGGCCCATCGGCCGTATATTTATTATTGTAAAAATATGACAGCAGAAGAAAAAGAAAAAAGATGAACGTAATCAAAAATACCTGCTGGAGCGTTTTTGCGCTTTTATGTGGTTTATTCACGTGTCTTTCCCCCTTTTCGGATAATATACAGCACTGATGTCAGCAGGATTATAAATTAGTAATTCCTCAAGTAACATTTAAAGCAGATGGTCAAACTGAAAGTTGATAAAGCGGTCATTTACAGTATGGAACTGTCGTCGGCTGATCGGCACGAAATCACCGTTTTCCATCAGAAACCGGTCTTTTGTGATTTTCCTGACATGTGCCATATTTACGACAATTCCCCTGCTGCAGGTTATAAAGCGATAATCTGAAAGAAGCGGTGCAACGGTGTCAGAAAAGCTCTTGCGGGAGATCAGGGGATACACGCCATCCTTCAGATGGATTTCTGTTTTGGAGGAAGAAGTCACGTAATAAATCCTGGAAAACGGAATCTCATAATATTTCCTGTTGACCTGTATAGTCAGGCGTTTCTGGGTCGCAGAAATCTGTTCGATACACTCTGGTAATACATCATTGAGCTGAGTTATGGAAATCGGTTTCATAAAATAACGCAGAGCCCTTACCCGGTATCCCTCTCCCATAAGCTGGTCTGTACAGGTCAGAAACAAAAGGATACAATTGGGGTCGAGCCGGTAAATCTGCCTGGCAGTCTGCATGCCGTCGATCCCCGGGAGAAAGATATCAATAAAACACAAGTCGTATTTTTCCGGTTCAAACGAGGACAGGAAATCTTCAGCAGTTGTATATGTATCAATCTGTGGAATAAAATCGTATCTGGCAAAAAATTCATTCAATAGAGCAAGAAGTGCTGTCTGGTCTGCTTTACAATCGTCAATAATGGCAATAGTCATTTGATGCCTCCTTGTTTTTATAGTGGTTTTATGCAAATGCAGTAAAACCCCATAATATAATTATATTCCGAATCATAAGTTTATTATACAAGAAAATATTGCCAGTTATATGCTGTATGCTTGACCGTTCGAGGGATGTTTGCAACCTTTTAACCGCAGCTCACAGTTGGTCGGTGGTTATCTTAAAATTGAATTGCCTTTTTGACGGATGTGATGTCCCCGGTGAATATGATCCCTTCCATTCCGAGTGCCCGGCCTGCTTCAATGTTATCCTTTCGGTCATCCAGGAAGAAACATTCTTCCGGCTTAAGGCCATAGGTGTCAAACAGATAGTTGTAAATATCCGCGTTTGGTTTTGCCATTTTGATAACAGCAGAGAAAATAATGCCGTCAAATTCTTTTGTGATTTCGTAAAAATCTGCGTGCTCTGCGAAGTGAGTAGGAGCATTTGAAAGAATATAAATCGGGCAGCGGCGCATTTTTAATTCATGGATGAAATCCCAGGTCTGAGTGATGGGAGTAAGATGTTTATGCCAGTTCAGCAGAACATTTTCGGCCGTGGTTTTCAGGCGATCCGGAATAGAACGGATAACATTCTCACAGAAAGTTTCATATTCGATTGAACCTTTGTCGATGGCGCTCCAGTTGGGGAAAATGGTATCCGCGAGAATTTTCAGGTCATCCTCATTATCGCAGAATTGCTTAAGGATGTGTGTTTCATTAAACCCTGCAAGAACATTACCAAAATCAAAAATAATATTTTTATACTTCATATAGTGTAATCCCTTTCTGTTACAATATATTTGCAGGTAATAACCCTTACAGCCGGCGGGGAATTACCCATCTGTTTTAAAACAAGTATAACATCCACTTTTATGCATGTCAATTTGCGTGAAAGTGCCGGCCGGTTTATTTCAGGAAAATATTTTACCTTTGATTTACAAAAAAACACACACAAACGGAGCAGCCTCTGTTATAATCATAGCTAAGAATATACTGCCGTTCATTTAGCAGGAAGCCATACATCCTGCGGACGATATCAGATGAGAGATTGAGGAGGAGAAAATGAGTACAGTTTATATGAATCGTGAATTATCATGGTTAAAATTTAATGAGAGAGTGCTGGAAGAAGCAGAATCTTCAGAAGTCCCTCTTTGCGAGAGGCTGACATTTGCATCCATTTACCAGACAAATCTGGATGAGTTTTTTATGGTAAGAGTCGGTTCGCTGATTGATCAGATGTTGTTGGATGAGACAATAAAAGACAACAAGACGATGCTGACCTCCAAAGAACAGATTTCTGCAATTCTGAGTCAGGTTCGCTCTCTGAATGGAAGAAGAGATGCCGTCTATGGCGATCTGATGAAACAACTGGAGGCATATGGAGTGAAGCTGGTGGATTTTCGTCAGATCGGAAAGGAAGAGAGCTCTTATCTTGAAAAATATTTTAATGCGGAAATTGCACCGCTGATTTCTCCGACAGTTGTGGGTAAACGACAGCCATTTCCGTTTTTAAGAAATAAAGAGATTTATATTGTGGCGGTCCTCGAGACAAGAAACAAAAAAGAGAGGATTGGTATTATTCCGTGTACCAATACAGTGTTCAGGCGGCTGATCGAGCTTCCGACGATGAAAGGAAGCTTTATGCTCTCCGAGGAATTGATTCTTCATTTTGTGCCGAAGGTATTCAAAGGATACAAGATCAAGGCAAAGTCTTTGATCCGTGTTACAAGGAATGCCGATATTGATGCGGATGCACTATACGATGAGGATCTGGATTACCGGGAGTTTATGGCGGATCTGATAAAACGCAGGAAGAAATTGTGCCCGGTGCGTCTGGAATTATCCCGTGAGATGGACGGGGATGTGGTGGACGCACTCTGCAAATATCTGAAACTGGATAATACTCATGTGTTCAGAGGGGAGACACCTCTTGATCTGTCCTTTGTATTTGAGATACAGGACCGGCTGCGTCACAGGACAGAATTATTCTATGGCAAGAGGGTTCCGCAGAAAACACCACAGTTTAAAGACGGGCAAAGTATTATCAGCCAGATTGAGGAGGAGGATAAGCTGCTGTCTTATCCATATGAGTCTATCCGTCCGTTTCTCCATCTTTTGACGGAGGCGGCCGAAGATAAAGATGTTCTTTCTATAAAAATGACATTGTACCGGGTCGCAAAACAGAGCAAGGTTGTCGAGGCATTGATCGAAGCGGCGGAGAACGGGAAAGAGGTTGTCGTCCTGGTAGAGCTCAGGGCGAGATTTGATGAAGAGAACAACATTGAATGGTCCAGAAGACTTGAGGCGGCAGGATGTCAGGTTATTTACGGGCTGGAAGGGTATAAAGTACACTCTAAACTTTGCCTGATTACGAGAAAAAAAGGGGAGCATGTCGAGTATATCACACAGGTCGGCACCGGAAATTATAACGAAAAGACATCGCGTTTGTATACCGATCTTTCTTTTATGACATCAAATGTTGATATCGGCATTGAAGCCGCGAATGTATTCCAGGCACTTTCCAAGGGGGAAGTTATTGAGGAGACAGCGCATCTGATGGTTGCTCCGCATTGCCTGCAGAATAAAGTCCTTGCACTGATCGACCGGGAGATTGCATCTGCGAATAATGGACAACAGGCTTATATCGGGCTGAAGCTGAATTCATTGACAGATAAAGCTATCATAGATAAGCTGATAGAAGCATCCAAAGCAGGCGTTAAGATAGATATGATCATACGCGGTATCTGCTGCCTGATTCCCGGCATAAAAGGGGAAACCGAAAATATCCGTGTCCTGAGCATCGTGGGAAGATTTCTGGAGCATTCCAGAATTTATATTTTCGGATGCGGGGAGAGGAGAGAATACTATATTGCTTCTGCTGATTATATGACACGTAATACTGTACGGAGAGTTGAGGTCGCCGCTCCGATTACATACGGGCCCCTGAAGGCAAAGCTTCAGGAAATGTTTGACGTCATGCTCAGCGATAATGTACAGGCACGCGAGGAAGGTCCGGACGGCATTTATGTAAGAGTACTAAACGATTTGCCTGCGGTTAATTCCCAGGAATTATTCTATCAACAGGCTTATCAGCAGAATGTGAAAGAAGAATAAGCAGTATAGAATAAATTGTCCGGTATTGTATCCGCGGCTCTGATTTTTAAGAAAATCTTAGGAATATTTTTACAGCCTCCTTTATATTAGCCCGTTATAATCATGGTTAGTTTAGAGGAGGCTGTGTTTATGAAATATATCACTTTTGTTATACCGTGTTATAATTCTCAGGATTATATGAGAAGATGTGTGGATTCTCTGCTTCCCGGCGGCGATGATGTGGAAATACTGATTATCGATGACGGCTCTACGGACGCCACGGGGGAAATTGCGGATGAATATGAAAAGTATTTCCCCGATATTGTTAAAGCAGTACATAAGGAAAACGGCGGACATGGCTCGGGAGTCAACAAAGGGCTTGAGATGGCGCAGGGGATTTATTATAAGGTTGTCGATTCTGATGACTGGCTGGATGAGGCATCTTATGACAGGCTGTTGGAAAAGGTACGCGGTTTCTGTGACTGGGGAATGTATGGGAATGAGGATGCACTTCCTGATTTGTTTGTATGCAATTATGTATATGACCATCTGGAAAAGGGAATCACATCCTCTGTGAGTTATGGGAATGTTTTCCCGGAAGAGAAAATCTGCGGCTGGAACGATACAAAACGGTTTTATCCGTCACAGTATCTGGTTATGCATTCATTGATTTTCAGGACGGAAATCCTGAAAAAATCAGGGGTGGTGCTTCCTGAGCATATGTTTTATGTGGATAATCTGTTTGCATGCCAGCCGCTTCCCTTCGTGGAACGTATTTATTATATCAATATTGATCTGTACCATTATTATCTGGGCAGAAATGACCAGTCCGTGAATGAGAAGGTCCTGATCAGCAGAATCGACCAGCAAATTAAGGTGACGGAGCTGGTATCGGAATGTGTGGATCTGGAGCAGGTAAAAATAATATCTCCGAAACTGGAACAGTATATGTGCCGGAATATTTCTGTCATGATGGCGATTTCTTCTGTCCATCTGCTGCTGATGCAATCCGAGGAAGGGCTTGAAAAGAGGAAGGGACTGTGGGACGGCATGAGGGGTCGTAATCCGGTGCTGTACCGCCGCCTGAAATACAAGACTCTTTGCGGTCTTACATATCTCCCCGGAAAGGCAGGAAGGATGCTGACGGTGGGAGGATACAGAATCGCACGGAAGATTTACCGGTTTCAATAATAAGGAAGGAATAAGAAAGAAATGGCTCATTTATATATAGCACTTGTAGATACGCCGGGCTTTTTTGCGGCGCTGATACGCTTTTTCATAAAACAGAGATATATTCATGTGGTTCTGGCTTTTGACGCGAAGCTGGAGGAAGCCTACAGTGTCGGAAGAAGACATCCGGCCGTGCCTTTTCTGGCAGGCGTTGAAAGAGAAGACAAACATGAAATCTGCCGGGTATTCCCGGAAGCACGTTATATGATCGCCAGGATCGACTGCACCGTGGAACAGAAAAGAAGGATAAAAAGGAGAATGCGGCGCGACTGGGAGCAGCGATATTCTTATCATTATGCGATCATAGGGCTTCCGTTTATTATCATGAAGAAACCTTTTTATCAAAAAAAACATTACACATGTTCTTCGTATATTGCACAGGTACTGGAAGAGAGCGGCATCCGGATTGCTGACAAGCATTTTTCTCTTGTGACGCCCAGGGATTTTTATGAATACGAAGATAAGCAGATGATTTTTGAGGGTGGATTGACAGAAATCATTGATTCGGAAGAAATTATTGAATTTTCGGAAAAGGAAAATATGCAGGATGGAGGTTTGTTATGAATCAGCAGGCAGACAGGAAAACAGGAATACAGTTCATTGTGTTTCTGATCATCATGATATTGACCTTGTATGCTGTGACAAGTGGACAGGACCTGGGGCAGGTGATGCATGCGCTTAGTCAGATGTCACCTCTGTATCTGGGAACTGCAGTTGCAACGGCGCTTTTTTTTGTCAGCGCAGAAGGATGCATGATCTGGTATCTGATGATTTCTCTGGACGGGAGAAGCAGCCTTCCCAGGTGTATTGCATATTCATTTATCGGATTTTTTTATTCAGGGATCACGCCTTCGGCTACCGGAGGGCAGCCTATGCAGCTTTATCATATGCAGAAGGACGGCAATAAACTGGCTGACAGTTCGGTGGTATTGATGACGGTGGCACTGGTTTATAAGTTTGTGCTGGTTATTATCGGTATAGGAATCCTGATTTTCTGGAACGGGCCGCTTCGTTCTTATCTCGACAGCTATTATCCGCTTTATCTGTTGGGGCTGTCGCTGAATACCGGTCTGGTAGTCATACTTGCAGCTGTAATGCTTGCACCGGGAGCTATGCAGGGAATCGTGATCGGTGTTGAGCGTCTTCTTGTACGTGTGAAAATTTTAAAACATTCAGAAGAGAGAGAAAGGAAGATTTCCGGGTTTGTACAGGGATACCGGGAAGCAGTGGAGTTTTTGACAACACACCGGCGGAAAGTGGCGGCAGTAGTACTGTTTACATTTGTGCAGAGGGCAAGCGTGTTTCTTTTGACATGGATTGTTTACAGAAGTTTCCCCCTGGAAGGAACAGACATGCTAACGGTTGTGTTTTTGCAGGCGTCAGTCTATATCGCCGTAGATATGCTTCCGATTCCGGGGGCTCAGGGTATTACGGAGCTGATGTACCAGGGAGTGTTTAAACATGTCTTTACAGACGGATTCCTGATGCCGTCTTTATATGTGACCAGAGGCATTAATTTTTATCTGATGCTGCTGATAAGTCTTTTGGTGGTGATCGGAAATGCTGTCAGAGAAAGGGTAAAAAGAGAGTAAAAGAATCCGGATTTTAAGCCGGATTCACATGTACCATGCAGTGTTTTACCTGCGGGAAGCTTTCTTCGATTTTGTCATGCACTTCTTCTGCGATACAATGAGCGTCTTTTAGCAGCAGGTTGCCGTCAGCAGCAATCTCAATATCAACGTAGATTTTGGAAGCAAATATACGTGTCCGTATATCGTCAAGGCGGATGACGCCCGGGTTAGCTTCTATTACAGCGCGCATTTCATCAACCACTTCAGGATCACAGGCTTTATCAACCATCTTATCCATTGCATCTTTAAAAATATCAAAGGCTGCTTTTATGATAAACAGGCAGATGACAACGCTGGCGATGCTGTCCATGACCGGGAAGCCCAGGCGAGAGCCGAGGATACCGATAAATGCGCCGACAGATGAGAGGGCATCCGAGCGGTGGTGCCATGCATCTGCCATGAGGGCTCCGGAGTTAATCTTTTTCGCCGCATTCCTCGTGTACCAGTACATCCATTCTTTTGTTATGATGGAGATGACGGCGGCGGCAAGTGCCAGCTTTCCCGGAATTTCCAATGCATCATAATGACCGCTTAATATGTTAGATACTCCTTCACTTCCGATGCCGAGTCCGGTTGCAAAGAGGATAATCGCAAGGACGATGGAAGCAACGCATTCCAGACGTTCATGTCCGTAAGGATGGTCTTTATCCGAATGACGTCCGGCAATCTGCACACCGATAATGACAATAATGGTACTGAATACATCTGATGCCGAGTGGACGGCATCGGAAACCATGGCACCGGAGTGTGCCAGAAGACCTGCTGCGAGCTTAAACACGGACAGCAGGAGATTGATAATGATGCTGACTGCCGAGACCTTCATGGCGATTGTTGTTTCGTTTGATTTCTGCATAGATTAACCTCCTTCTAATACCTGCAGGATCTGCTGTGGCCATTCATTCAGGATGCATGGCGGCAAATAATGGTTTACAGGCCTGTCTTTTCATATGCATGGCAACTTTTACATAATCTTCCCATTTATGAACGGAATTCTTTCAGATGCAGAATCCGCTGGTTGCGGCTTCCGCGGAATTCAAGACTTAAATCCTTTTCCGCTTCAATGAACTCACCATCCACCAACACATCAATATAGGAGAGCATTTCTTCAGTGACAGAAGTGTACACTTTTCCGCCTTCTGTCAAATCTACGTCATAAAGGTAGCCGGTATAGCACCAGATGGATTTCTCCGGAAATGTCTCCCGGATTTTTTTGAGAAGCTTCACAAGCTCCTGCTGGTTTTCTGGTTCAAACGGCTCGCCGCCAAGAAGGGTGAAGCCTTCGATATAAGCGAAGCTGAGTGCTTTCAGGATTTCGTCTTCCGTTTCCCCGGTGTAGGGCTGACCGTAATGAAAATCCCAGGTCTCGGCATTGAAGCACCCTTTGCAGTGATGCCTGCAGCCGGATACAAACAGACTGACCCGGACTCCCGGTCCGTCAGCGATATCATATTTTTTAATTGCAGCGTAATTCATAAAAGTCTCCATTCCACCGCCTTTATGCCGGCGAGTCTTGAATTATTACAGGTGGAGTACGCGGTCTTTGATCTCCTGTGTACGTCCCTGATTCCAGAACTGAGTTCCGATATAGCCGCAGGTACGTCTTGCAACAGCCATTTTATTCTGGTCGCGGTTGCCGCAGTTCGGGCATTCCCAGACAAGCTTTCCGGATTCGTCCTCTTTGATGAGAATCTCTCCGTCATAACCGCAGCACTCGCAGAAATCACTCTTTGTATTCAGCTCGGCATACATGATATGCTCATAAATAAACTGCAGGACGGAAAGTACTGCCGGAATATTGTGCTGCATATTCGGCACCTCGATATAGCTTATTGCGCCGCCCGGTGACAGCTTCTGGAACTCGGATTCAAATTCCAGCTTGTCAAAAGCGTTGATTTCTTCTGTTACATGGACATGGTAGCTGTTTGTGATATAGTTCTTGTCCGTAACTCCCTTGATGATTCCGAAACGTTTCTGCAGGCATTTCGCAAATTTGTAAGTCGTGGATTCCATCGGAGTCCCGTATACGGAATAACTGATGTTTTCAGCTTCCTTCCATTCTTTACATTTGTCATTGAGGCGCTGCATGACTGCAAGGGCAAACGGCTTTGCCTCCGGATCGGTGTGGGATTTCCCGAGCATCCTCATACACATCTCATAAAGTCCTGCATATCCGAGGGAAATCGTAGAATATCCGTTATAGAGCAGCTTGTCGATCGTTTCACCTTTTTTCAGCCTTGCCAAAGCACCGTACTGCCACAGGATCGGTGCAACATCAGAAATTGTTCCGAGCAGACGTTCGTGGCGGCAGCGGAGGGCACGGTGGCAAAGCTCCAGACGTTCATCGAGGATTTCCCAGAATTTGTCCATATCTCCTTCGGAAGAGCAGGCGACATCTACCAGATTGATGGTAACGACACCCTGATTGAAACGGCCGTAAAACTTATGGCTTCCGTCCGGGTTGCGCTGGGAATCTTCCACGGTAAGGAAAGAACGGCATCCCATACAGGTATATACATTGCCCTGTTTCAGTTCCTTCATGATTTTTGCAGAAATATAATCCGGCACCATTCTTTTTGCGGAACACTGAGCGGCAAGCTTTGTCAGTTCCCAGTATCTTGAGCCTTCAGTGACATTATCTTCATCCAGTACATAAATCAGTTTCGGGAATGCCGGGGTGATCCATACGCCTTTTTCATTTTTTACACCCTGCATCCTCTGAACAAGGACTTCTTCGATAATCATGGCGAGATCGTCGCGGATCTGTCCCTCCGGAACTTCATCCAGATACATGAAAACGGTGACAAACGGGGCCTGACCGTTACAGGTCATCAGCGTGATAAGCTGGTACTGGATTGTCTGGATTCCGCTTTTAACTTCTTCACGGAGTCTGCGTTCTGTAATCTTGTTGATAATGGCTTCATCCATAGATTCACCGCACTCCTGACGTTCTGCGATGACGCTCTTTTTCAGCTTTTGCCGGCTGATGTCAACGAACGGTGCCAGATGTGCCAGGGTGAAAGACTGTCCGCCGTACTGATTGCTTGCTACCTGGGCTACGATCTGTGTCGTGACATTGCAGGCGGTAAAGAAGCTGTGCGGCTTTTCGATAAGTGTTTCACTGATGACGGTGCCGTTCTGCAGCATATCTTCCAGATTGATCAGGTCACAGTTGTGCTCTTTTTGTGCAAAATAATCTGTGTCATGGAAATGGATGATCCCTTCTTCATGCGCCTGTACGATATCTTCCGGAAGAAGTACGCGGCGGGAGAGGTCTTTGCTGACTTCACCTGCCATATAATCCCTCTGTGTGGAATTGATGACCGGATTTTTGTTGGAATTCTCCTGCTTTACTTCTTCATTCAAATGCTCGATAAGAGCAAGGATGCCGTTATCCGTGGTGTTGCTCTTACGGGCAAGCTCACGTCTGTAACGGTAACGGACATATTTCTGAGCAACCTCGTAAGCACGCATGCCCATGATTCCTGTCTCCACCATATCCTGTATATCTTCCACGTTGACCGCATGTCCCGTTTCCTGAACCTGCTTTGCAATATCGTCTGCGATCGCACGGATCTGGTATTCATTCATTTTATGAATATTGTCCACTTCATTATTCGCTGCTGTGATTGCATTGATGATTTTGAAAATGTCAAAATCAACTTCTACACCGTTGCGCTTGATAACTTTATTCTTTACTTCGACACTCATAACCTTCTCCTTCTCTCTATAGTTTTTTCTTTATTCCGCTAAATATGGGAATGTTTGTGAAACGTACCCTATATGTTGTGATTGCTTCCTTTACATTACCACAAAATAAAGGAAAATGGAAGGAGAAATATTAACAAATTCTCAATCCGTTTTTTTTATATTTTGCCAAAAGAGGACAACTGTTTTATAACAGAATCTGAATAATAAAAAAAGTCAGAAAAAAGAGATTAAGATGATGCTGTTAAAAGAAATTTGCGCCAACAATAAAAAAAGCCTTTACAACGGGAGAATTTCGACATAAAATATAAGGCAGATAAAACCCGAATGAATAAGAACGCGTTGACGAGAAGAGTACGATATGGATTGTATCAGAGAGAAATGTATTTGGTGGAAGCATTTTTACATGAAATATCCGAAGACCAGCTCCGAGCGGCCCCAATCCGGTCCGGTGATTCCGTTATCATCATGAATGAGATCTTGTAAGACGTTATAACAGACAGAGCTTCGCATGCACAGCCAAAACAGATTTCCGGCAGGGCAGGATGCAGAATCTGAAATTATGACGCATAGGAAAACAGGGTGGAACCGCGTGAACTACGTCCCTTACATTGCTGATGCAGTGTGAGGGGCTTTTTTGGTTTTAGGGAAGGAATGAATATTTCCATGAACGCAGGCTTTTCGGGTTCTGTGTTTCAATACAAAGAAAGGA
Source organism: Lachnospiraceae bacterium (assembly GCA_004556565.1). Classification (GTDB taxonomy): domain Bacteria; phylum Bacillota; class Clostridia; order Lachnospirales; family Lachnospiraceae; genus Schaedlerella. Next base: position 15,769 of record SFGN01000010.1, read on the forward strand.
ATGGTAGACATTATGAAAATTACATTAAAAGATGGAAGCTGTAAAGAGTACAGCCAGGCTATGAGTGTATACGACATTGCCCTGGATATCAGTGAAGGGCTTGCAAGAGCAGCCTGCGCAGGAGAGGTTGACGGAAATGTGGTTGATCTGAGGACTATCGTAGACCATGACTGCAGTTTAAATATCCTGACTGCAAATGATGAGGCGGGGCTTCGCACCATCCGTCATACCTGTTCTCATGTGCTGGCAGAGGCAGTAAAAAAAGTATTCCCGGATGCAAAAATCGCTATCGGTCCGGCTATCGACGAAGGCTTTTATTATGATTTCGAGCATGCTCCGTTTTCAAGAGAAGACCTTGACATGCTGGAAAAAGAGATGAAGAAAATCATCAAAAAGGGAAATAAGCTGACACGTTTTACTCTTCCAAGAGAAGAAGCAATCAAATTTATGGAAGAAAAGGGTGAGCCGTACAAAGTTGAGCTGATCCGGGATCTGCCTGAGGACAGTGAGATTTCCTTCTATGACCAGGATGGCTTTGTGGATCTGTGTGCAGGGCCGCATCTGATGAGTACAAAAGGAATCAAAGCGTTTAAGCTGATTTCTTCCTCCATGGCATACTGGAGAGGCGATTCCGACAAAGCACAGCTTCAGCGTATTTACGGAACTGCATTTAATAAAAAGGAAGAATTGGAAGCACATCTGCAGCATTTAGAAGATATTAAGAAACGCGACCATAACAAGCTGGGACGCGAGATGGAGCTGTTTACTACTGTTGATGTGGTAGGGCAGGGGCTTCCGCTGATTCTTCCGAAGGGTGTGAAAATGATTACCAAGCTGCAGCGCTGGATTGAGGACCTGGAAGATAAAGAGTGGGGATATGTGCGTACAAAGACTCCGCTTATGGCAAAGAGTGACCTGTATAAGATTTCCGGGCACTGGGATCATTACCAGGACGGAATGTTTATCTTAGGTGATGAGGAAAAAGACAAAGAGGTATTCGCACTTCGTCCGATGACCTGTCCGTTCCAGTATTACTGCTATAAAAACACACAGCATTCTTATCGTGATCTGCCGATCCGTTACGGCGAGACTTCCACACTGTTCAGAAATGAGGATTCCGGTGAGATGCATGGTCTGACCCGTGTGCGTCAGTTCACTATTTCCGAGGGGCATCTCGTTATCCGTCCGGATCAGGCTGAGGAAGAACTTCAGAGCTGTCTGAATCTGGCAAACTATGTGCTCAAGACTCTGGGCCTGCAGGAAGATGTGACCTATCGTCTGTCCAAGTGGGATCCGAATAACCGTGAGAAATATCTTGGGGACGAGGCTTACTGGGAGAAGACACAGGATGCACTCCGCCAGATTTTGAAAAATGATAACCTGCCGTTTACAGAAGCAGACGGCGAGGCCGCTTTCTATGGACCGAAGATCGACATTCAGGCAAAGAATGTATATGGAAAAGAAGACACTATGATAACCATTCAGCTTGACTGTGCGATTGCAGAAAACTTTGATATGTATTATATTGACCAGAACGGAGATAAGATCCGTCCGTATATCATTCACAGGACATCTCTGGGATGTTATGAAAGAACACTGGCATGGCTGATTGAAAAATACGCAGGGAAATTCCCGACATGGCTCTGTGCAGAGCAGGTTCGTGTTCTCCCGATTTCCGATAAATATCTTGATTATGCGGAGAAGGTCAGAAAAGAACTGGCTGCGAACGGCGTGGATGTAACCGTTGACGGAAGAAGCGAAAAGATTGGTTATAAGATCAGGGAAGCACGGATGGATAAGCTGCCGTATATGCTTGTTGTCGGTGCAAATGAAGAAGAGCAGGGACTGGTATCTGTAAGAAGCCGTTTCGCGGGCAATGAAGGACAAAAGCCGCTGGCAGAGTTCATAGATCAGATTTGTAAAGAAATCCGTACAAAAGAAATCCGTCAGGAGCTTCCGGAAGAAGAAAAGAATAAATAAGATGTAAAGAAAAAGTGATGAGGCAGCATGTATCGATTATTGATTGTTGAGGATGATTTTGGAATAGCACAGGCGGTCAGTGAGCAGGCAGGGATGTGGAATATGGATGTGCGGCATGTGAAAAATTTCCGCGATGTCCTGTCAGAATTTGCAGAATTTGACCCGCATCTGATTTTGCTGGATATCGCCCTGCCCTATTTTAACGGGTATTACTGGTGCGGAGAAATCCGTAAAGTGTCAAAAGTGCCGATTATTTTTATTTCTTCAGCCTCCGACAATATGAATATCGTGATGGCGATGAATATGGGAGGCGATGATTTTATTGCTAAACCGTTTGACCAGGGAGTTTTGATGGCTAAAGTTCAGGCGCTGCTGCGCCGAACCTATGATTTTGCCGCTGCTGTCTCTGTTCTTGAACACCGCGACGCAATGCTTAATACCGGTGATCAGTCCCTGGTCTATGACGGGGAAAGAATTCCGCTGACGAAAAATGAATACGGGATTTTACAGGTGCTTATGGAGAATAAAGGAAAAGTCGTCAGCAGGGAGCGGCTGATGGAACGGCTTTGGCAGACTGACAGCTTTGTAGATGAAAATACCCTTACAGTGAACGTGGGACGTCTCAGGAAAAAGCTGGATGCTGCCGGTCTTGAGAAGTTCATCACAACAAAATTCGGTGTGGGCTACCTGATTGAAGCATAATAAAAACCGATTGTGAGGCAGAATATGAAACTGATGTGTTCTTATCTGAAGCAAAGGCGGTGGGAAATTCTGACGTCGATGCTTTTTGGCCTGATTTTTATCGTTGTATTTGCATTATATCATCTGCCGCTGCAGGCAGTCCTGTATCCGGCGGGACTTTGTGCACTGCTTGGTATATTGTTCCTGGCTGCTGATTTTTATAAGGTATCTCAAAGGCATATTCAGCTTTTGAAGATACGGGAGTTCACTGATGTGGTTAAGGGGGCGATGCCGGAGGCTAAAAGCGTGGAGACAGATGATTATCAGCAGATTATCCGTCTTCTCTGTGAAGAGTATAAGCTGCTGGAAATGCAGATGAATGCCCGCTATATGGATATGATCGATTATTATACGGTATGGGCGCATCAGATAAAAACGCCGATTGCTTCCATGAAGCTGCGTCTCCAGAACGAAGATTCGGCATTATCCCGCAGGGTATCGTCCGATCTGTTCCGGATTGAACAATATGTGGAAATGGTTCTGATGTTTCTGCGGCTTGATGACGGTGCAAATGATTATCTGATCAGGGAGTACAGCCTGGATGACATTGTAAAACAGGCAGTCAGGAAATTCGCAGGAGAATTTATCGGACGGAAGCTGTTCCTGGATTATGTACCGCTGGATATGACTGTCATTACGGATGAAAAGTGGCTGTTGTTTGTTGTGGAGCAGGTGCTGTCTAATGCGTTGAAATATACACAGTCCGGAAGTATCTCCATTTTTGTGGAAGAGCCGAAGACATTATGTATCCGTGATACCGGAATCGGGATCGCACCGGAAGATCTGCCGCGTATTTTTGAGAAGGGTTATACCGGGTATAACGGACGCAGTGACAAAAAAGCAAGCGGAATCGGGCTATATTTGTGCAGGCGTATCTGTCAGAATCTGGGTCATACTATTTCAGCGGAATCAGTGCCGGATGAGGGGACTATAATCCGTCTCGGCCTGGAACAGCGTAATGTAAAAACAGAATAACTTCTTACAAAAATGTAAGAAATCAAGGGGAATTGTAAGCCGGTCAAATGGAAATGATTCCTCTTGTTTTGTTACACTGTATAAAAATGAAGTACAGGAGGAATTTTACATGAGTATATTAGAAGTCAGCAGGCTGAAAAAAGTCTATACGACCCGGTTCGGCGGGAATAAGGTTGAAGCACTGAAACAGGTATCCTTCACTGTGGAGGAGGGAGAATATGTTGCGATCATGGGGGAGTCCGGCTCGGGGAAGACTACGCTTCTTAATATTCTGGCAGCACTTGATAAGCCGACGGCGGGGGAAGTGAAGCTGGACGGAAAAGACATCACGAAAATTAAGGAATCCGAGCTTGCTGCATTTCGCCGTGATAACCTGGGATTCGTATTTCAGGAGTTTAATCTTCTGGATACATTTTCATTAGAAGATAATATTTATCTGCCGCTTGTGCTGGCAGGCAAATCTTATGCTCAGATGAGCAGCAGGCTTGCTCCGATCGCGGAACAGCTGGGGATTGCCGATATTCTGAAGAAATATCCATATGAAGTCTCGGGTGGACAGAAGCAGAGAGCGGCGGTGGCCCGGGCTCTGATCACAAACCCAAGGCTGATTCTTGCAGATGAGCCGACCGGGGCGCTGGATTCCAGGGCAACCGATGAACTGCTCCGCCTGTTCGGGGCAATCAACAGCAACGGGCAGACGATTCTGATGGCAACGCATTCGGTGAAAGCTGCGAGCCATGCAGACAGAGTGCTGTTTATAAGGGACGGTGAGCTGTTCCACCAGATTTACCGTGGAAACAGCACAAATGAGCAGGTGTATCAGAAGATTTCAGATACACTGACTATACTGGCGACAGGTGGTGATAGAAAATGAGAGTGGGATTTTATCCGAAGCTTGCATGGAACGGCATCCGAAAAAATAAACGGTTATACACTCCTTATATTCTTACCTGCATCGGTATGATTATGATGTACTATATCATTATATTTTTATCTGACTCTCCATTGCTGAATGAGATTGCGGGAGGAGAAACAGCACAAAACATGCTGGGTATGGGAACATGGGTGATTGCTGTGTTTGCATGTATCTTTTTATTTTATACAAATTCTTTTTTGATCCGCAGGAGAAAAAAAGAGTTTGGATTGTACAATATCCTGGGTATGGGAAAAAGGAACATTGCGGTCATTCTGCTGTGGGAAACTCTTATCATCGCAGCAATTTCTCTGACTGCAGGCTGTGCGGCGGGAATTGCCTTCTCAAAGCTGGCGGAGCTTGGGCTTCTGAATATCATACGAGGTGATGTGGAATATTCCCTGACGGTGTCATGGGGTTCTATCGGTAAGGTATGTATTATATTCCCTGTGATTTTTGTATGCATTTTTCTGAATGCACTGCGGCAGATCCACACGGCAAACCCGGTGGAGCTGCTTCACAGTGAAAATGCCGGAGAAAAACCTCCGAAAGGTAACTGGATGCTGGGAATATTAGGAATCGTACTTCTTGGGGCGGCATATTATCTGGCGGTAACGATCCGGGAACCACTTTCTGCATTGACATGGTTCTTTGTTGCAGTCATTATGGTAATTATCGGAACCTATCTTCTTTTTATTTCAGGATCCGTGTTGTTCTGCCGGATTCTGCAGAAAAACAAAAGTTATTACTATAAATCAAACCATTTTGTATCGGTTTCTTCTCTCGTTTACCGTATGAAACGAAACGGTGCAGGGCTTGCTTCTATCTGTATTCTGGGAACAATGGTGCTGGTCATGCTTTCTTCTACGGCATGTCTGTATTTTGGGGCAGAAGACAGCCTGAGAACCCGTTATCCGAGAAATATTTCTGTAAATTTTAGCTGGGCAGATGCTGAGGGGATGAATAATGAGAATATCGGTTCTCTCAGGTCTTCCGTCACGCGGGTTCTGGAAGAAAACCATGTCAGACCACTGAAAGTCAGAGATTATCGGATGGCGTCAGCGGCAGGTATATTGCAGGACAGAAATATTGAGCCGGATGTATCGAAAGTGAATTCTTTTAGTCTGGACACTTATGATAGTCTTGTGCAGGTTTATATTGTTCCGCTGGAAGACTATAACCGGATGGAAGGGGTATCGGAGCAGTTGGGAGAAAATGAAGCACTCTTATATCCGGTCCGCATGAAGTATCCGGAGACAGAAATCACGGTCAACGGAGGAAAAACGTTCCGGGTGGCAAAGGTACTGGATGAGTTTGAGGAAATGGGGATCGTTTCTGTTGATGTGATTCCGTCGCTGTTTATTATTGTACCGGATTTTGAAGAAAGCCTGTCCACGTTTGCCGGGCTGGCGGATTATAACGGAAATCAGATGTTTCGGTTCAGATATGAGTATGGATTTGATCTGGATGAAACAGATGAATTGCAGTTAATGATCAGTGAGCAGTTAAGAGAGACGATCCGGGAAATGTCTATACAGGAACAGGATAATATTTATGTATATGGTGTGGAATGTGCTGTTGAAGAAAGAGATGATTTTTACGGGACATACGGAGGTCTTTTCTTCCTTGGGGTACTGCTCAGCATTGTCTTTATTTTTGCGGCCGTTCTGATTATTTACTACAAACAGATATCGGAAGGATATGAAGATCAGTCCCGGTTTGAAATCATGCAGAAGGTCGGAATGACAAAAAAGGATATCCGCAGAAGCATTAATTCACAGATGCTGACGGTATTCTTCCTGCCGCTCATCACTGCCGGAATCCATCTGTCATTTGCCTTTCCTCTTATCAGAAAGCTTCTCATGCTGTTCAATATGGTGAACCTGAAGCTTTTAATCGCGACAACGGCAGGCAGCTTCCTGATTTTTGCAGTATTTTATATTCTGGTATACCGGATAACATCAAATGCTTATTATAATATTGTCAGCTCCTGATATGTGCATGAGAAATCATAAGGCAAATTAATATATACAGGATATAACGAATTGGTAAAAACGGAGATACAGGTAGGAAAATGCTCCTTGTTTTTCACAGAATGATATGTTAGAATTCATCCAAAGCAGATTTTCTTAAATCGTATTATTATTACAGAGGTCGGCCGAATATGAAAATAGCAGTTTGTCAGTTTGATATTACATACGAAAAGAAGGAACAGAATCTGATCCGGGCTGAAAGATTTATAATGGAAGCAGCGGTACAGGGCGCGGAATTGATTGTATTTCCGGAAATGAGCTTCACAGGATTTTCTATGAATACAGAGCTTACTGGTGAGGATCAGGAGGAAACACTGCTGAGGATGAAGTCGGCTGCTGCGAATGAGCGGATCGCGGTTGGTTTTGGATGGGTGAAACATAAAGCAAATGCGGAAAATCATTACACGATAGTCGGCGAAGACGGGATTGTGGCAGGCGATTATATTAAGATACACCCTTTCAGCTATGCAGGAGAAGAGAAATGCTTTGCAGCCGGGAAAAGCCCATGCACATTTATATATAAAGATATTTGTTTTGGAATAAGCATCTGTTATGACCTGAGATTTCCGGAGTTGTATCAGGAGTTGACAAAACAGGCACATGTAATTCTCGTCCCGGCAAACTGGCCGGAAAAGAGGCATGTGCACTGGCAGACGCTTCTGCGGGCAAGAGCAATCGAAAATCAGGTCTATATGATCGGTGTGAATTGCTGTGGGATGCAGGGGGGAATCTCATATTCAGGACACAGCAGTGCCGTAAATCCGGAAGGAGAAGTTTTATTTGAGACAGAAGGCAGGGAGGCATTGCAGATTATTGAAATTTTAGATGATACGGAGATATACAGAAAAAAGTTTCCGACAAAAAAAGACAGAAAACCTTCTTTATATAAAACATTTTACTAGCGGAAATACAAAAGGATGCAGGTATGTTAAAGATATAGTTCAGTGTTTTACACGAGGCTATAAAATTTACTTACCTGCATCCTGCTGTTATGCTTAATCTTAAATATGATATTAAATAGTCTTCTTATTTTGTGATATTACTCCTGATTGCCTCATCTGCAACTGCTTTTGCGACAGCAGCGGCAACACGTGTATCAAATGCATCCGGAATGATATAGTCCGGTGTCAGGTCTGAATCATCGATCAGGGCAGCTAATGCCTTTGCAGCGGCCATCTTCATTTCTTCTGTAATTGCCTTTGCACGCACATCCAGAGCACCGCGGAACAGTCCCGGAAATACAAGTACATTGTTAATCTGATTCGGGAAATCAGAACGTCCTGTCCCGATAATTCTTGCACCTGCGGCTTTTGCTGTTTCGGGAAGAATCTCCGGATCCGGATTCGCCAGGGCGAAAATCATCGGATCGGTATTCATAGTCTTTACCATATCAGCAGTTACACAGTTCGGTGCAGAAACTCCGATAAAAATATCAGCGCCTTTTAATGCGTCTGCAAGCACGCCGGATTCCTGGTTCAGATTTGTGATCTCTGCCATCTCTTTTTTAACCGGGTTGTTAGCATTGGATTTGTTGATCATGCCTTTCCTGTCACAGAGGATGACATTGCGGAATCCATAATTAATAAGAAGTTTTGCAATGGCAATTCCCGCTGCGCCGGAGCCGTTTAGTACGACTTTGCAGTCTGACGCTTTCTTACCGGTCAGCTTCAGACCGTTGATGATGCTGGCAAGGACAACGATCGCTGTCCCGTGCTGGTCATCGTGGAATACCGGGATGTCCAGTGCTTCTTTTAATCTGGCTTCGATTTCAAAACAGCGCGGAGCGGAAATGTCTTCCAGATTGATGCCCCCGAAGGTCGGAGCAAGGCGAATGACCGTTTCAACGATTTCATCAGGGTCTTTGGTGTCAAGGCAGATCGGAAATGCATCTACATTGCCGAACTGTTTAAAAAGGATTGCTTTTCCTTCCATAACCGGCATTGCAGCTTCCGGTCCTATATCTCCGAGACCGAGTACAGCAGTTCCGTCAGATACGACAGCAACAAGATTCCCTTTTGCGGTATAGCGGTAAGCGTCTAATTTATTTTCTGCGATTTTGCGGCAGGGCTCTGCAACGCCCGGAGTATAAGCGATACTCAGATCATCTCTTGTTGTAAGAGGTACCTTGGAGCAGACAGAAATCTTGCCCTGGTTTTCTTCATGCATTTTAAGGCTTAATTCGTTATAGTTCATGTTTTGTCCTCCCATCTGATGTCAATTAAACGGATATTTAGTATATATTCCGTCTTTGCAGTAAACAGGACGTTCAGAATGCCCGTTCTGCTTTCAAATTCAGCCTTTATATTACTGCAAAATCAGAAAAAAGAAAAGGGAAAACAGAATAATTTCTTTTTATTTATCAGAATTTAAAATATACAGTTTCATTGCCTCAAAGCTTTCCGGACTGATATCATGCTCCATCTTGCATGCATCGGCAACGGCAACCTCCGGGGTCACTCCGAGCCTTATCAGCCAGTCGGAGAGAACAGTATGCTTTTCATACACAGTTTCTGCAATTTTTTTCCCTGTTTCGGTCAGACGGATATAACCTTCTTCAGAAACGGTGATATAACCGTTGTTGCGAAGATTTTTCATTGCAACGCTGACGCTCGGTTTGGAATAGGAAAGTTCTGTAGCAATGTCAATGGAACGGACCTGGGAAAGCCGGCTGCTTAAAATAAGTATGGTTTCCAGATAGTCCTGCACGGACTCTTCGGATTTGTGTTTTGTATAACTCATCATATAATCTCCTCTGTCAGATATTACCTGTATGGTAACATTTCGTAAGACAAAATTCAAGGGAAACAAAGGGGTTAAGCTTAGAAGATGAAAAACGGGCAATAGCCGAACCATATGGCATATTCCGGCATTTCATCTGAATAAAAGAATGTTTAAACGGAAATTATGAAATAAATATAAATTAGGCAGAAATTGTTGATTGGAAAAAAGAACCTGCTATAATCATTAGAAGTCGAACGAATTTGGCTGAATGTATTTTTGAAATCGGAGGAAATATTATGCTTCAGATTAAGCACATCCGTAAACAGTATATTACAGGAAATCTGGTACAGCAGGCACTGGACGGGGGCTCTCTGAATTTCCGTGAAAACGAATTTGTCTCAATTCTCGGCCCGAGCGGTTCGGGAAAGACCACTCTTTTGAATATCATCGGAGGCTTGGACCGTTATGATGACGGTGATTTGATTATCAACGGGATTTCAACGAAAAAGTATAAGGACAGGGACTGGGATTCTTACAGAAACCATACGATAGGATTTGTGTTCCAGAGTTACAATCTGATCCCGCATCAGTCCGTGCTGGCAAATGTCGAACTGGCATTAACGATTTCGGGAATCTCTAAAGCGGAGCGCAGGGAAAGAGCAAAAAAGGCACTGGAAGAGGTGGGGCTTGGCGACCAGATCCATAAAAAGCCGAATCAGATGTCAGGCGGCCAGATGCAGCGTGTCGCAATTGCCAGAGCGTTGGTGAATAATCCGAAAGTGCTGCTTGCCGATGAGCCGACCGGTGCCCTGGATACGGAGACCAGTGTGCAGGTCATGGAATTGCTCAAGGAAGTGGCAAAAGACAGACTCGTCATCATGGTAACACATAATCCTGAGCTGGCGGAAGAATATGCAACAAGAATCGTCCGCCTGCGTGACGGAAAAATCACAGATGATTCGAATCCTTATCTTGTCGAAGAAGCGTCAGAGGAAACGCTTCGCCATGAGAATATGGGAAAATCGTCAATGTCTTATCTGACGGCACTGTCGCTTAGTTTTAATAATCTGAAGACAAAAAAAGCGAGGACACTTCTGACTGCATTTGCAGGATCGATCGGTATCATCGGAATTGCACTGATTTTGTCACTGTCAAACGGGGTGAACAATTACATTACAGATATTCAGAAGAGTACCATGACCTCATATCCTATTACAATAGAAGCCCAGGCACTGGATTTCAGCAGCATTATTGAAATTTCACCGGGGCATGCCGAAGAGATGGATATCGAGCATGAGAAGGATGCCGTATATATGAACAGTATGGATCTGGAGCTGGCATCTACCGTTACGACTAGTCTTACCCAGAATAATCTGACAGAATTCAAGAAATATCTGGATGACGAGGACAGTGAGATTCACGAATATGTAGGGGACAATGGAATCCTTTATACATATGATACGAAGTTTGGCGTGTATACTACCGATCCGGAAGGGGAATTTGTCAATACTGACGGAAGTACTTTGCAGGAGGCGAAGCAAAGCGCTGCCAGCAGTATGATAAGCGGCATCGGAAGCAGCATGGGCGGTAATGGCGACGGCAGTGCCATGAGCAGTATGGTATCGAGAGCCTCAGATAATTTTGAAGAACTTTTGCCCGACAGTGACGGCACGGGCGTCAGCAATGCAATCAAGGATAATTATGAACTTCTGTACGGAGAATGGCCGGTTGCATATGATGAGGTTGTTCTTGTGCTGAATAAAAATAATGAGATTGCGGCAACAACCATTTACGAGCTGGGAATCCTTCCGTCTTCCGAGTATAAGGAACTGATGGAACAGCTGGAAGACGGTGAGAAACTGGAAACTCAGCTTCAGCAGTGGTCTTATGAAGATATCTGTGATAAGCAGTTTTATTTGATTCCTGCCTGTGATATGTATGTGGAAAATGAGAACGGAACTTTTGACTGTATAGCCGATGATGAAGAGGCTCTCGGAGAAAGGTTTGAAGATGCGGTAAAACTGAAAGTGACAGGCGTCATCCGTCCGGATGAAGATCTGGAAAATTTATTTATCAATGCACCTTTCGGATATACACGGGAGCTGACGGATTATCTGATCCAGTATACGGAAGAGAGTGCTGTCGTAAAAGCACAGGAGGAGAATGCGGATATCAACGTGGTCAACGGCATGTCCTTTGAACCGAAAGATGATGCTGCAAAAATTTCTGATGTAAAAATCTATTTATCCGGGCTGGGAGTATCTGATAAGGCAAAGCTTTGTAAAGAAATGCTGGTGGCATCGGCAGCTGCGGGCAGCGGTTCGGGAACAGATGCGGCAATGATGGCAAATATGGGAAGTATGGGCGAAACGGAACTGGCAGCGATGATGGATCAGTAGCTTCTGAATCCGGAAGATGAGGTTATGCTCGCAATTTATGACGCATATATTTCCACGGGCAGCTATGATGATAATATGTCTTCATTTGGCGTGGTCAGCCTTGATGCGCCGTCTTCGATAAATATTTATGCGGACAGCTTTGAGGATAAGGATGAGATTTCTAAGTGTATTGATGTATATAATGACGGGGCGAGGGAAGAGAATCAGATCAGCTATACGGATTATGTAGGGCTTTTGATGTCTTCTGTGACCACTATTATCGATGTGATTTCTTATGTGCTGATCGCATTTGTGGCAGTATCGCTGATTGTTTCTTCTATTATGATAGGAATCATCACATACATTTCCGTGCTGGAACGTACAAAAGAAATCGGAATTCTCCGCGCACTGGGAGCATCCAGAAAGAATATTTCCCAGGTGTTCAATGCGGAGACGTTCATCATCGGATTGTGTGCGGGAGCGATGGGAGTCGGTATATCCTGCCTGCTCCTGATACCGGGGAATATGTTGATACATTCTGTTGCGGGAACGACGGAAGTGAACGCAAGCCTTCCTGCAGTCAGTGCAGCCATACTGGTTATATTAAGCGTGTTACTGACATTGATCGGAGGACTGATACCTTCAAAGAAGGCGGCGAAAAGAGATCCGGTTACGGCTCTTAGGACGGAGTAAAATGTCCCGGCAGATTGCAGGAATATTGAATAAAAACAGGATGGAATCTTTATATGTCAATGATTTCATCCTGTTTTTATGCTTCTTCTCTTGTGTTCTTTTATATTTCGGGATTATTTTCTTTAATAAGAGGATTGTTTTTCTCTTTTATCGGTATCTGTGCCAGCACCACGGCACAGAAAATCAAAACACATCCGACCAGCTCCCGGGCTGCAAGTTTTTCCCCGAGCAGTACCCATCCGGCCAGCACGGAAAATACAGATTCCAGGCTCATCAGCAGGGAGGCTACCGTAGGGTTTACACCCTGCTGGCCGATAATCTGCAACGTATATGCCACACCACATGACATTACGCCGGCATAGAGGATCGGAATCCAGGCATCTGCCGTAAAAAGAGCCGGAGCCCAGGCTTTGATTCCGGAGAGTGAATGCCTCATATCATAAAGAAACATCGGTATGGCGGACAGAATTCCTGCGGTCATAAACTGGATGCAGGACATCCGCACACCGTCAACCAACGGTGAGAAATGGTCAATCGTCATGATGTGCATGGAAAATGCCAGGGCACACAGCAGAAGGAGCGCATCTGAAAGCTGAAGTGAAAAAGAACCTTTCATGCACAGCAGGTATAGTCCCACAAGCGTGATCAGGACACCGGTCCAGACATTCCATCCGCATTTTTTCTTAAAAAACAATCCAAGAATCGGGACGAGCAGGATATAGCAGGCGGTCAGAAAACCTGCTTTTCCGGCAGGAGCTCCGAGGTAAATGCCAATCTGCTGCAGATTGCTTGCGATGCACAGGATAACCCCACAGGAGATACCTCCGGTAAGTAAAATCCTTTTCTCCTCTTTTGTGACAGGCTTCCGGCTTGTTAGCCCCATTCTGTCCAATGCCGCAATTGCAGGTATCAGAACAAGAGAACCGATGAGACAGCGGATACAGTTAAATGTAAATGGCCCGACGGCATCTCCGCCTTCGCTCTGGGCAACGAAAGCGACTCCCCAGATGAAAGCAGTGAGGACCAGAAGACAAGAGTTTCTTTTCTGTTTTGAATTCATATCAGTCACCTTTTCCTTTGTAATTCCTCACGAATCATAGCATGAATTGCAGTATTTTACAAGAACAGTATCAGCCGGATAAGTTATTAAGTATAACAGTTCAGCCCGAGCCATTCGCAAAACGCATCTCCGATGCTTCGCTCACTATTTCGATTATGGCTGAACTGATATTAAAAAATATCAATCAACAAAGACGATAGAATGACTGGACACAGGAAAAATATTGAAGTATGATAAAAGGCAAGCGTTAGCGCAAAAGATAGAAAGGAAGACAGGGAAGATGAGCAATCTTACAGAAATCAGATGGCACGGCCGCGGCGGCCAGGGTGCCAAGACAGCCGCACTTTTACTTGCGGATGTAGCATTTCAGACAGGAAAATATGTACAGGGATTCCCGGAATATGGACCGGAACGTATGGGCGCTCCGATCACGGCATACAACCGTATCAGCGACGAGAAAATCCGAGTACATTCCAATATTTATGATCCGCAGTATGTGGTCGTTGTAGATGAGTCTCTGCTGGAGGCGGTCGATGTGACAGCAGGACTGAAAAAGGACGGTGCTATTCTTGTGAATACGCAGCGCACAAAGGAAGAAATCATTCCGCACTTAAAGGGGTATGAAGGAAAGGTCTATATTATTGATGCGAAGAAAGTATCTCTGGCCGCTATGGGAAAATATTTCCCGAACACACCGCTTCTTGCAGCAATCGTGAAAGTGGCGGGCATTATGGATGAAGAAACTTTCTTACGCGAGATGAAGGCATCATTTTCTCACAAGTTTGCCAGCAAGCCGGAGGTAATCGACGGCAACATGAAGGCACTTGAGATGGCCCTGAAGGAGGTACACTAATGGCAACAGATATCACAAAATTAGGTGTAAAAGTCAACTGGCAGGATCTGACCGAAGGTATGGTTATCGCCGGTGCAGGAACTTCCAAAGATTTTAATACAGGAGAATGGTCCACGGCGAAGCCACAGTTTATCGAAGAAAAATGTAAACAATGTCTGCTTTGTGTTCCGGTATGCCCTGACAGCAGCATTCCGGTAAAGGACAAGAAAAGACTGGCATTTGATTATGACCACTGTAAAGGGTGCGGCATCTGTGTAAAAGCATGTCCGTTCGGCGCAATTACTATGGAAGGGGTGAAATAAGATGGCTAAGAGAGATCGTTTATCAGGAAATGAAGCGGTGGCAATCGCTTTGAGACAGATTAATCCGGATGTATTTCCAGCGTTTCCGATCACACCGTCCACGGAAATCCCACAGTATTTTGCTTCTTTTGTGGCAAACGGACAGGTAGATACCGAATTTATCCCGGTGGAAAGTGAGCACAGCTCCATGAGTGCGGCAATCGGTGCAGAAGCAGCCGGTGCAAGAAGCCTTACGGCAACATCTTCCTGCGGTCTTGCATATATGTGGGAAGAATTATACATAGCAGCATCCAACCGCCTTCCGCTGGCACTGGCACTGGTTAACCGTGCATTGTCAGGCCCGATCAACATTAACTGCGACCATTCTGACAGTATGGGTGCAAGAGATGCGGGATGGATTCAGATTTATGCGGAGAATAATCAGGAGGCATATGACAATATGGTACAGGCATACCGTATTGCCGAGCATAAGGATGTGCGTCTCCCGATCATGATCTGCCAGGATGGTTTCATCACGAGCCATGCGGTGGAGAATATTGAACTTCTTGATGATGCCGATGTCAAAGGCTTTGTCGGAGAATATGAACCGGAGAATTATCTTTTGAATCCGGAATGTCCGATGGCGGTAGGTCCGTATTCTATTACAGATTATTATATGGAAGCAAAACGAAATCAGGCAGAAGGTATGAAGAATGCAGGCAGAGTCGTCCTGGAAGTGGCAAAAGAATTTGCTCAGATTTCCGGGCGTGAATACGGCTTGTTCGAAGAATACTGCATGGAAGATGCAGAACGTGCGGTTGTCATCATCGGTTCTGCAGCAGGAACGACAAAGGATGCGATTGACAGGCTCCGCGCACAGGGAGAAAAGGTCGGCATGGTGAAGATTCGTCTGTACCGCCCGTTCCCGGCAGAGGAGATTGCAGGGGCCTTGAAAAATGTAAAAGCAGTTGCAATTATGGACAGGGCGGAAGGATATACTAATCATGGAGGACCGCTTGGCGCGGATGTCATGGCAGCATTGTACCGTGCAAGGGCAAATGCATTTGCAGTTAACTATGTCTATGGACTCGGCGGACGCGATGTCCGTGTAGAAGACGTGGAGAGTATCTATGCAGATTTGAAACAGGTTATCGAAGATGGCGATGCAGGTGAGACATACCGTTATCTTGGAATCAGAGAATAAGGGGGAAATGGAAGATGAGTTATAATTTTAAAGAAACCATGAATAAACCGGAACGTCTGGCTCCAGGACACAGAATGTGCGCCGGATGCGGCGGCACGATTGCAGTAAGAAATGTACTACGCGGGCTTCATGAGGGAGACAAGGCGGTCATCGGAAATGCTACCGGATGTCTGGAAGTTTCCACTTTCACTTATCCATATACGGCATGGGAAGACAGCTACATCCATAATGCATTTGAAAATGCAGGGGCTACCATGAGCGGTGTGGAAGGCGCTTACAAAGCACTGAAAAGAAAAGGAAAACTTGACGAAACTTATAAATTCATTACCTTTGGAGGAGACGGGGGAACATATGATATCGGTATGCAGTCCCTCTCCGGAGCAATGGAAAGAAATCACGACATGGTCTATGTCTGCTATGACAACGGTGCTTATATGAATACCGGAATCCAGCGTTCTTCCGCTACACCAATGTATGCCGACACGACAACGACACCGGTCGGAACCAAGAGTAACGGAAAGCCGCAGAACAGAAAAGATCTGGCATCTGTAATCGCTGCACATGATGTACCGTATGTAGCACAGACAACATTCGTACAGAATTTTAAAGACCTGCATATCAAAGCGGAAAAGGCAATTTATACACCGGGTGCGGCTTTTTTGAATATCATGGCACCGTGTCCGCGCGGCTGGAGATATAATACTCCGGATATTATGGAAATCTGCAGGCTTGGCGTTGAGACTTGTTATTGGCCGCTGTTTGAAGTTGTAGAGGGCAAATGGATTTTGAATTATGAGCCGAAGAAAAAACTTCCGGTTGAAGATTTCCTGAGACCACAGGGACGATTCAAACATCTCTTTAAGAAAGGAAATGAATACCTGCTTGAGGCATTCCAGAAGGAAGTGGACAGAAGATGGGAAGAGCTTTTGTTCAGATGCTCCAGGTAAACTGAATTATAGCGTGAACCGAAATCATCTGCCCGAAGCTGCTTCGGCGGGGATGATTTCGGTTCTTTTATAAACAGACAGCCCGGCAAAGCAAAATACAATGTGTCTGTGCAGAAACAATGATGTGTATTTGATACACATTTCATTGCAGCACCCGCTGTATATTCTCTTTAATCTTGTCTGACAGATAGGCATATTGTTCCAGTTCTTCTTCTGTAAAATCTGCAAAACGTGCATTGTCATAGTCGCTCTGTGCAACAGAAAGGTCTGCCAGGATGGCATCGGCGGCAGGCTGAAACTGGATATTGATGCGTCTGACGGAAGATTTTTTCACACGGATATCTTCGATTTTTAATACCCCTTTTGCCGTCAGCCGCTGCAGGGAGCGGTTCAGGGCGATGCGTGATATATTGGTGAAGTCTGCCAGTTCTTTGCGTGTGGTAATACTGTGCGGATGGTTTAAATAAAGCAGAAGCTTCGTGTCATCCAGAGTGAGGTCATATTTCAGTGCCACGACCTCCTGATAATGTTCCAGAAGCTTTCGGTCTCTGTATGCATCCATCAGGATTCCCTCTCCCGCGACCGCCTCGGAGCATACGCCGTTACGTTCTTCACCGAGCTTTTTCGCACCGAGCAGGAAAGGCGGCACATTTCCGTCACCGGCAGCATCCACGAGAAAACGATATACAGACAGCCGGTTCTTTTCATAGTCTTCTTCATTTAAAATATGTCTGTAAAAATTGTCATAATATTCAAAAACCATCAGTTTCATCTTAATGACATTGGAAATATTTGTACTTTGGCTGATAAGGGAACCTTTTGTTTTTACATAATAATAAAGCGGAGCCTGCAGCGCGCAGAAACGTTCTGCGTGGCGGATATATTCAAGATTAAACATGAAGTCCTCGCACCAGCTTATGTCAGAAGCCATACGGAGATGCCAGGTTTCTACAATATCTCTGCGGTAGAGCTTGTTCCAGAGAACGCCATAATAAAAATCTGCCGGATTTTCCATCATGTGAGAGGCAAATTCCTCCAGGCTCATCACCGCGTCATCTTCAATGTCACCTTTTCTTGACAGACGCTCTCCGACAACACGATAAAAATCAGAAATGACAAGGTCACAATTATTCTCCTGTGCGGTACGGACGAACAGCCGGGTCGCGTCAGAAGTGATCCAGTCATCGCTGTCCAAAAACTGAAGATAAGTACCTTCGGCATTATCCAGGGCCATATTCCGGGTATCTGATACGCCTGTATTTTCCTTGTGAAAAACGCGGATGCGGGAATCCTTTTCTGCGTATTCATCACAGATAGCACCGGAAGAATCTGTGCTTCCGTCATCCATGAGCAACAGCTCAAAATCGCCAAATTCCTGATTTAAAATGCTGTCAATACAACGGTGCAGATATTTCTCGGCATTATAAACCGGAACGATAATACTAACTGTAGGATTCATATAAAAATATCCTTTCTTTTTCCCTTTTTAAAACCATCTAAAAAGATCCGAAAAACAGAAATCATGATAAACATAAATAATCAACGGAAGTCATTTCAGGTGTTATAATTCATACTTTGATAATTGTAGCAGAGTTTTTTATAAATGACCAGACTGCCAAATATAAAATAAAAATTAACAAACGGGATTTACAGAATTGGTTACTTTACAAAAAGAAACAAGTGTGATATTGTTTTGTTACAGTAGGCTTAGCACTCGACAAACACGAGTGCTGATACAAAGGAGAGATGAAGAATGGTAACAGTACCAATTTATGATATGCTTATTTTGCCGGGACTTGTTTTTCATTTTAAGGATGAAGTCTGTCAGACGCTTGGGATGAGCGGCATGAAGACGGGAGAGGAAATTATTTTCCTGATCATGAAAGAGGATAAAAAGCCGCAGGATATGACAGCAGATGACATTTTCCCGATCGGTGTGTCGGGAGTTGTCGAATCTGTTGACAATGACGGTGATATAAAAATCAGAATGCTGCACCGTGTCAGTCTGGAAGAGATCGATGTTTCAGACGGAAAGGTGGAAGTGACGGCAGCAGTTCGTGAAGATATTGACGATATGGACGAGGAAGAACAGAATATGCATCTGTCAATGCTCAAAGATGAACTTCTGAAATATGCACAGCAATATCCGTGGGGGATGCTTGCAAGGGGATATATCCTGCACTGGAAATCAATTGCGGAGATTTTTGCATCGACAGCGCCTTATCTGATGCTGACACAGGAAGAAAGGTACAGGATCATTGCCGAAGATTCGGTCCGGGAGAGAATGCTTTTGATGGAACAGTCAGTATATGAACTGATCGATATGACAAGAGCCGGGCAGGATGCCGAAGCACAGCAGAAGGAGAAAAATGAAAAAATCTACAGGGAGAGCGCGTTAAAAAAACAGATCGAGATTCTGCAGGAACAATTGAATGAGATGCATCCGGAAAGTGTTACGGATATACAAAAGTTTGAAGAAAAAATATCACAGTCCGGTATGAATGAGACCGCAAGGAAAGAGGCAGAGAAAGTACTGCACAGGATGAAACAGGAGGGGGAGCAGGGTCATGAGTATGCCATGCTATACGATTATCTGGATTTTGTGACAGGGCTGTCCTGGAAGAAGGAAGAGATGGAAGAGGTGGACCTGGAACAGGCTGAAGAGATTTTGGACAGAGACCACTACGGGATGAAGAAAGTAAAACAGAGGATCATCCAGCAGATGGCGGTAATGGCGCTGAATAAAAAACAGTCCGGCTCTATACTGCTCTTTGCAGGCGCTCCGGGAACCGGAAAGACCAGCATCGGGCAAGGCATTGCGGAAGCACTCGGGAGAAAATATGTGCGGGTCAGCCTGGGGGGGCGTGCGTGACGAAGCAGAAATCCGGGGACACAGAAGGACATATGTGGGGGCAATGCCGGGGAGGATTATGGCCGGGATGAAACAATGCGGGTGCTCCAATCCGGTCATGGTTCTGGATGAGGTTGATAAATTGTCAAAGGATTTCAGCGGTGATCCTGCGAGTGCTTTGCTGGAAGTGCTGGACCCGGAGCAAAACAATTCATTTACGGATCACTATATGAATGTCCCTTATGATTTATCCGATGTATTATTTGTCTGCACGGCAAATACGACGGATACCATTCCGGAACCGCTGCTGAACCGTATGGAAGTGATTTCGTTCCCCGGATATACTGCATCGGAAAAATTTCAGATCGCGAAAAGACATCTGATCCCGAAGGCTATGAAAAAGATGGGGATCAAGGCACAGAACATGAAAATTACTGATGATGCCATCCGTGCGCTGATCGCAGGATACACCGCAGAATCCGGAGTCAGGGGGCTTGGCAGACAAATAGATGCCCTGTGCCGTTATGCGGCCGTGAAGCTGGTGAAGGGCAGGCAGAAGAGTATTACCGTCAGCCCGAAACGGCTGCCGGAATTCCTTGACCAAAGTCCGATCCGCCATGAACAGGTGTTAGAAAAGAAACAGCCGGGAATCGTCACCGGGCTTGCCTGGACGCAGGCCGGAGGAGAAATCCTCTTTATTGAAACGCTTCTGACAAAAGGGAGCGGCAAAGTTCAGGTGACAGGGCAGCTTGGCGATGTGATGAAGGAGTCCGTACAGATTGCCGTCAGCCTTGTGAAATCTTTATATCCGGAAGAAGCGAAGGTTCTGGAAGAATCCGATCTTCATATTCATGTGCCGGCGGGCGCAGTTCCAAAAGACGGTCCTTCTGCCGGGATTACACTGACCACAGCGGTCGCTTCTCTTTTGACAGGCAGACCTGTAAGTCCTAAATATGCCATGACAGGTGAAATCTCCCTTCGGGGAAGGGTCATGCCGATCGGAGGCCTGCCGGAAAAACTGATGGCAGCGCAAAGGGCAGGGATTGAAAAAGTGCTGATTCCGCAGGAAAATATAGAGGATTTGAAGGATGTTGCAGATGAAGTAAAAGAAAAACTGGAGATTATTCCGGTAAAAGAAATCGGGGACGTACTGAAAGAAGTTCTGGGCGAAAAATAAATGATGCTCATGAGTCTGGACTTTTTACACTGTAATCAAAATAAATTAACATATAATTGAAGTCCGTTTCATATAATTTTTTCTGGCATGAAATGAATAATGACAGGTGGTATGAAAATATATGAATATGGACGTTAAGTTACAGGAAAAATGTGAATGCAGGACGGACAGCTCAAAGTTTTATAACAGTCTGATGAACGGTGATTTCAGGATGAAAGGCGAATGTGCAGTCAGTCTCCTGCTGACAAAACTGGATATAGTTAATGTTGAGCTTTCAATGGAACGGAAAAGAACCGTGATCCAGATAAAGACGGGACGGCTTAAGTCCTTTGAAAGCACATGTAAAAAGATGAAGAAAAAGGGATTGGAGTTGAATTTTCCGACAGCTGTAGAAAGAATCAATGATCTGATAGGCGTTCGCGCAGTGTGCTCTTATGTGGATGATATTTATGCGGTCGCAGATGTTCTGGAACAGCAGTCGGACATCCGCATATTAAAAAAGAAGGATTACATACAGAATCCGAAAAACTCCGGTTACAGAAGTCTGCACCTGATACTGGAAATTCCGATTGTTTTCAAGGGAGGGACGCAGTGGGTGAAGATGGAACTTCAGCTTCGCACGGCGGCGATGGATTACTGGGCAAATCTGGATCATCAGCTCCGGTACAAAAAAAGAAAAAAAGAATCCGATGAGATTGATGAGGAACTTCGCCAGTGTGCGGAAGTGGTGGATAAACTGGATAAAAGGATGCTGGAAATCCGTAGAAAGATTGACAAACTCTGATTCAATGGTAACATAGTAGTGAAAAGAAAATGCAGCGGCCGCATCCGGATTGAATTTTGCGGCTGCCGGGGAAAAACAGAAGGGAAGTATTGACATGGTAGATAAAGGCGTAGTATTCGGAAGATTTCAGGTGTTTCATTTAAAACAGATGGAATATGTGCTTGCGGCAAAGATGAGATGCAGCAAGCTGTATATCGGCATAACCCATTCGGATCTTGTGGCATATGCGCCGGTATCTGAACTTGACAGGAATACAATGACAAAGAGGGATAACCCGCTGACATATCTGGAACGTTTTGAGATGATTCAAGGTGCACTGCTTGATTTTGGCATAAGCCGTGAAGAATTTGAGATTGTTCCTTTTCCGATAAGCTGTCCGGAACTGATCTTCCAGTATACGCCGGAAGATGCCGTGTATTATATGAATATCAGTACAGACTGGGATGACGAAAAATGCCGTATGCTCACGAAAATCGGTGCGCGTGTGGAAGTTCTCAGAAAAAGAGATGTTCAGGACAGAGGAATTACCGGAAGAGAGATACGTACGCTGATTGCGGAAGGAAAGGACTGGAAACAGCATGTTCCGAAGACTGTGGCTGAATATATAGTCAATCACGGGCTGGATGAACGAATCCGGGGAAATTATAACAGGATACAGACATCCGCAGAGACGGAAAAGGAAGAGGATTAAGGAAGGTTCCCTTTCCGGGTTACTGTTCACACCCAAATCACCACTCAGGAGAACATTTGAACAATATAGACAAAAAACATTGACATCGACACGGGAATATGTTAATGCTTACTTAGCATTGTTGAGTTGTTACTGTTAAATCAAGCAAGATCAGAATCTGTGGGTTTTGGTCTTTTTTTACGTTTTGGGAGAAAGTGTTGGTTCATAAGAGCCTTATCATTACTCTTAGGGACAGAAAGGAGGGGTATGGAAAGAAGATATTTTGAAATTTGAGGAAAAAGTACCGGAAAAAGAGATTTAAGGAAGTTATTAAAAGGGAGGCAAAAAATGCAGTATATTAAAAAGAGATATAGAATACTATCATTGCTTTTAGCATTTGTGATGGTTGTATCAACTATTTTTACCGTTGATTTTACCGATGTGAATGCAGCGTCAGAAGCAAATGCGGCAGATGACCTGCAAAGGCAGCTGATTCCAAAACCGTTAGAGTTCACTCAGGATGAAAACGGCGGAAAGTTTGTCCTGGAAAGTGATGCCGCTATCTATGTGAGCGGAAATGACGAGGTTGAAAGGACAGGTAACTATTTAAAGGAGGAATTCGGGCGTTCTACCGGATATGAGCTCCCGGTAATAAAAGGTACAGATACATCTGCGAAAGATATCCTGCTTGCAACAGACGGAGCAGAAGATCTTGGCGATGAAGGTTATACTATTAAAGTAGATGAAAACGGAATCAAAATTTCCGCTTATCAGCCGGAAGGTATCTTCAACGGAGTTCAGACACTGAGGCAGTTATTCCCGGCCGATATCGAGAAGACTGAAGTAGTGAAAAATGTTGAGTGGGCGGCACCATATTGTGATATTTATGATAAGCCGGAATACAGCTACCGTGGTATGATGTTAGACGTAGCAAGACACTTCTTCTCAGTTGAATCAGTAAAACGTCAGATCGACTATGCGGCAAAATATAAGATCAACAAGCTGCACATGCATCTGGCAGATGACCAGGGATGGCGTCTGGAGATCAAAGGTGAGATGTATGGTGAAAGTCTGGACAAACTTCGCACAATAGGTGCGTCGAGATCCTGCAGTACCAACGGATACAACCCCGGACAGTATACACAGGAGGAATTTCAGGAGCTGGCAGAATACGCGGCAGAGCGCTATGTAGAGATTATCCCTGAATTCGATATGCCCGGACATACATGGGCAGCGCTTGTCTCATTGAATTTCCTGAACAGCACAGAGGATGGAAAGCCACATTCCGGAAGCTATGACAATACACAGCCGTATGACGGCTGGGATGTAGGATTCAGTTCTTTTGAGTGCCGCAATGAGAAGACCTATGAATTCATCGAAGAAGTAATCAAGCAGGTGGCACCGTTATATCCGTCCCAGTATATTCATATCGGAGGGGATGAAGCACACTCGACTTCTTCTGAAGATTATGTTTATTTCTGCAACCGTGTGACAGAGATCGCGCAAAAATATGGTAAGACACCGATCGGATGGCAGAATTACGATAGTATAGAGATTACAAACAGAGATAATACAGTGACACAGTTCTGGTCAACGGGAAGTGCACAGTTTAAATCCGGAGTTCAGTATGTAGTATCTGCAGCTGACCATGCATATCTGGATATGAAATATAATTCAAACTGCTCGTACGGACTGACATGGGCAACAATGAATCCTATCGACGATGCTTACAATTGGGATCCGACAAACTACGGCTCTAAAGATCAGATTGTGGGTATAGAAGCCCCGATGTTCGGCGAGACGCTTGCCATCGACGAAGCATGGGATTACATGATCTATCCAAGACTTCTGGGGCATGCGGAGATTGGATGGACACCGAAAGCAAATCGTGACTGGAGTGATTATAGAACAAGATTGATCGCACACGGCGCACGTCTGAAAAATCAGGGAATCCAGTTCTATGAAGATGAAGATTACTGGGAGAAACCGGTAGTTCCGGTAAGCGCAGTATGGCCGATGGACGACGGGGAAGGTACGACTGTCAGCGAAGTGGGCGGAGAGTACCCGGGAACAATCGTCGGCGATGTAGAATGGGCAGACGGTAAATACGGAAAAGCCCTTAAGTTCAACAGTGGTTATGTTGACCTTAATGTAGAGGGGATGAACAAGAAATGGACTATCGCTGTGTGGGTTAACCGTGAAGATAATTCAGCCACAAACAGTTCTCTGATTTCTTCAACATCCGGAGAGCTTAAACTGGAGCAGTACAATGGAACGAATAAAGTCGGACTGACTGAATTTGGAAATGCTGACTGGACATTTAACTATGAAGCCCCGGTAGGAGAATGGGTGCATCTGGCATTTGTATCCGACGGTGAAACGACATCCTTATATGTAAACGGCGTACTTACAGATTCCCTGGCCCACGTGATTTCCGCTCCTGTTGTGAGACTTGGTGCAAATGCAAGTAACGGCCTGGCGGACAGCGGGCTTTTAAAAGGAACTTTGGATGAGCTGAAAGTCCTGAATCAGGCACTGTCGGCAGACGAAGTTGCGGATCTGATGGGAGAAGGAACAGTACCTTCTCCGGATACGACGTTTCTTGAAGCTGCTATAGAAGAAGCAAACAAAATCAATCTGGAAGACGGCGGGTATGTGACAGCAGGACAGGCTGAATTCCTGGCAGCGAAAGCGGCAGCCGAAGAACTGCTTGAAAAAGGCGCATCCACTCAGGGCGAGATCAACAGGGCCAGTGAGGCGCTGGATAATGCAAGGGCAGCATTGAGACAGAAGGCGGATAAGAGCATTCTGAATTCTACGATAGACAGGGCTAACAAATTAAACGAAGCTGATTACACCGAAAAATCATGGGCAGTGCTTACGGAGGCCCTGGAGGCGGCAGTGGCTCTCCAGAATGATCCGGAATTATCTACGGATGACCAGAATACGATCGGTGCCGCGGTAGACGCCCTGAATCAGGCAATTGATGAATTACTCCCATCCGGGACAGAACCGGTTTTCGTACACATGATGTTCGATGAAGGCGAAGGAACTTCTGTAACAGACAGGGATGGTGTTCACACAGGAACTATTACAGGAAGCGTTACATGGGTTGACGGTAAATATGGAAAAGCATTATCTTTCGATGAAGGTTATGTGGATCTTGGGATCGACAGCTTTGCCGGCGACTGGACAATCGGTATGTGGGTAAAACGTGGGGACAATGACAGAACGAACACGGCATTGATTTCCGGAGCGGAAGGCGAGCTGAAGCTGGAACAGTGGAAGAATACAAAACAGGTCGGAGTGAGCCAGTACGGCGTAGACGACTGGACATACGACTATTCTACACCGGCCGATGAATGGGTACATCTGGCATTTGTATCATCAGAAGGAAAGACCGTATTATATGTGAACGGGGAAAAGCAGGCGGAGATGGATCAGACGATCAGCGTACCGACATTGTTCCTGGGAGCAAATTCAAGAACAGATCTTGCTGACCGCGGATACATGAAGGGAGCAATCGATGATCTGAAGATTTACGAAGGTGTCCTGACAGACGAGCAGATCAAAGCGATGATGGAAGAGACGGATAGTTCTGCGGTTGATAAGAGCGCTCTGCAGCGTGCGGTAGATAAGGTTAAAGATTACAAAGAGGCAGATTATACAGGCGAAAGCTGGACGGCATTTGCCAGAGCTTTGGCAGACGCACAGGAAATTCTGGCGGATCAGGAAGCAACAAAAGACGAAGTGGCAGCAGCGAAAACAGCGCTTGAAAGTGCGGCAGATGCATTACAATATAAACCTGCGGATTACACGGCAGTGGATGAAGCAATCGCAAAAGCCAACGCATTGAATAAAGATGAGTACAAAGATTTCAGAGCAGTAGAAGCAGCAATCAAAGCTGTAGTAAGAGGAAAAGACATCACAGAGCA
The DNA here is from genome assembly GCA_004556565.1 of Lachnospiraceae bacterium. GTDB lineage: Bacteria > Bacillota > Clostridia > Lachnospirales > Lachnospiraceae > Schaedlerella. The sequence goes on from SFGN01000010.1 coordinate 41,965, forward strand.
GGATGCGGTTGATAAAATGGCGAAAGCCATCGAAGATGCAATTGCCGGACTGGAGAAGATTGAAGTCCCGGTAGAGCTTCCATATAAAGATGTAAAAGAAGGTGACTGGTTCTACGATTATGTATACGATGTATATGTAAAAGAACTTATGACCGGTCTGGAAGAAACTGTTTTTGCGCCGAATAACAATATCGTAAGAGCACAGTTCGCTGTTATCCTGTATCGAATGGAAGGACAGCCGGAGGTGACATTCAAGGATACATTCCCGGATGTCAAGGACGGAAACTTCTACAGTGACGCGGTTATCTGGGCGGCTGACAATGGTATTGTAACTGGATATACAGGCAGCGGCTTATTCGGACCGAACGACCCGATCACCCGTGAGCAGATGGCGGCTATGATGTTCCGTTATGCGAACTATAAGAAGATGGATACGAGCGCACGCGAAGACCTGAGCGCGTTCCCGGACGGTAAAAATGTACAGGAATTCGCAACAGATGCTGTAAAGTGGTGTGTGGCGGAAGGAATTGTCAGCGGTAAAGGTGAAGATGGCGCTAAGATTCTTGACCCGCAGGGCAATACAGTCCGTGCGGAATGTGCGACAATTATCAGCCGTTACACAGGATCGGATAAGTAAAATATTGACTGCAAAACGGTTGAAAAATATAACGGATATTTTGACAATCCCATAAACTTACAGCTGGAAACATCCCCGATAAAATCAGTGTTTATGAAATACTGATGATTCTGTCGGGGATGTTTTTGGATCTTATTGCTTTTGCTATATGAAATTAAAAAATAATAGCTGATTTTTAGATCATCGCTTATGGCAGCAGATAGGCATACATAACTACGAAATGGCAGGCACTTCCGCCCATTACAAACAGATGAAAAATCTCATGGCTTCCGAAATTTTTGTGTCTGCTGTTAAATAGAGGAAGCTTCAATGCATAGATAATGCCGCCGATCGTGTAGATAATTCCACCTGCAAGCAGCCATCCGAAAGCAGATGTCGATAAAGAATTCAGAATTTGACTGAAAGCAAGTACGCAGGTCCAGCCCATGCCGATGTACAGGACTGATGAGACCCATTTTGGACAATATACCCAAAATGCCTTGATCAGGATGCCTGCTATGGCAATTCCCCAGACAAGTGAGAGAAGGAGAATTCCGGTTTTCCCTTTCAGGACAAGCAGGCAGATTGGCGTATAACTTCCGGCGATCAGCACAAAAATCATCATGTGGTCGATTTTCTTCAATATAGTGTTCACCTTTTCTGACAAGTCAAAGGTGTGATAAGTTGTGCTGGCTGCATAGAGCAGAATCAGGCTTGCTGCATATATGGCAAGTGAAATTACATAAATACGTTCCGGTTCATGAGCAGCCTTGATCAGCAGCGGTACTGCTGCAAATATAGCCATCAGCATTCCGATAAAATGAGTGATTGCACTTCCCGGGTCTTTAATGTGTTTTTGATTCATAATAACGCCTCCAAATCATAAAAAATACAACACGTAGTAATCAAAACTACATATAGCATATGCATATATTATGACAAATAGAATCAAAATGCAAGGGGCAGAATGGATTTTTTTGATTTTATTTAGATGAAAAAAGCTGCCGCATTGTACGACAGCTTTTTAAAGATTATAAAATGAAATATTTATCGGATAATTGTACCGGCTTTTCCGTGTACTCCGTCCTTTACTTTGTCAAAAGAAGTGATTAAAGCACTTCTTCCTTCTCTTTTTTCAATAAATTCTACGGATGCCCGGAATTTAGGGAACATGTTATAAATTCCAAAATGTCCCTGTTCCATATAAATTTTTGCCTGTTCCACGGTGATCTCCCCAAGCTTTTCCTCGCATGGCTGACCATAATTGATCAGCACCTGCTCTACGCTGGTGAGGATAATCAGAATATCTGCGTTGACTTCTTCGGCAAGCTTACCTGCAGTCAGATCTTTTTCAATGACAGCGCTGGCTCCTTTGAGACGGTGATCCTGTTCGAGCACCGGAATACCGCCGCCGCCGCAGGCAATGACAATCTGGTCTGCATCAAGCAGCGCCCGGACTGCGTCGATCTCAACAATTTTGCACGGATTCGGAGCCGATACGACGCGGCGGAACCCCCTGCCCGGTTCTTCAATTACATAATTTCCTTTTTTGCGCTCTTCCTGAGCTTCCTGCACGCTCATATAACGGCCGAGGACTTTCGTCGGTGTGTAAAATGCTTCGTCATACGGGTCGACTACCACCTGTGTGATCAAAGTGCTGACGGTGCGGAAAATTCCCCTATCCAGCAACTCTTCACGGACAGCATTCTGCAGGTCATATCCGATATATCCCTGGCTCATGGCAGAGCAGACAGACATCGGTGCTGCAGTGTAGTCCTGATGTGATTTGCCGAATTCATTCATGGCAGTATGGATCATGCCGACCTGAGGGGCATTACTGTGAGTGATAGCTACCTGATAACCTTCTTCAATTAAATCTGCAATGGACTTGGCGGTCTTTTTAACGGCAATCTTCTGTTCGGGAAGTGTGGTGCCAAGCGCGCGGTGTCCAAGTGCAATAACTGCTCTTTTTTTCATATCGATCCCTCGTTTTCCTTATTTTTGAATGATTATTAACTGCAGAGTACCATTTATCGACCGTGTCCATTCCAATCGATGACAGAAATATTATAGTATTTATTATATGAAAAAGCAATGAAAACATCCGTTGCACGGAAAAACACCCGCTGTAATTTTACCCTTGATTTTATATAGTAACAAGAGCAAAATAGAAACGAAAAAGATCAGGAAAGGAAACGGGGACATGAGAAGCTTGTTGATTTATCTGAAGGATTATAAAAAGGAAAGTATCATCGGACCTCTTTTTAAATTGCTGGAGGCATCGTTTGAACTGATCGTTCCGTTGATTATGGCGCAGATCATCGATGTGGGGATTAAAAACAGAGACATCCCGTTTATCTGGGAGATGGGTCTCGTGCTTGTTTTACTTGGCGTGCTGGGACTGGCATGCTCGCTGACTGCACAATATTTTGCGGCAAAGGCAGCAGTAGGATTCGGAACTGCACTGCGGCATGATTTGTTCGCGCACATTCAGAAACTTTCCTATGCGGAGGTTGATAAGGCGGGCAGCAGCACACTGGTCGTCCGCATGACAAGCGATATCAATCAGGTCCAGTCAGGCGTGAATCTGGTGCTTAGGCTGTTTCTGCGTTCTCCGTTCATTGTGGCAGGGGCATTGATCATGGCATTCGCGATTAATGTCAGGATGGCAATTGTGTTTGCGGTTACAGTTCCCTTGCTTGCTCTTGTGATCTACGGTGTGATGGCGGTAACCATTCCGCTTTATAAAAAGGTGCAGAAGGGACTGGATGCGGTTCTGTTATCGACAAGGGAAAATCTTGCCGGTATCCGGGTTATCCGGGCATTTCGGACACAGAAGCGGGAGCAGGAGGATTTCGATGAAAAAAGTGATTATCTGATGCGGATGCAGCTTTTGACCGGGAAAATTTCCGCACTTCTGAATCCTGCTACCTACATCATAGTGAACATGGGAATTCTTGCGGTCGTATGGTACGGGGGACAGGAAGTATACGCCGGAAATCTGAGCCAGGGAGAAGTGATTGCTCTGGTTAACTATATGTCGCAGATTCTGCTCGCCCTTGTGGCACTGGCAAATCTGATCGTGACATTTACAAAAGCTCTTGCGAGTGCACAAAGAATTAATGAGATTTTTGCCCTGCAGCCGGGAATCACAGATGGAGAGGAAATTGCGGCAGAGGACATAGATGTGTATGCCGCAGGAACACATAAGGAGCTGCGCGGAAGGGTACAGGCTCAGGAAATTATGGCCGAAGATTTACAGGAGGATAGGGCACACTGTATGGAGACGCAGCACAATCCCTGTGTTGAGATGCGCGATATTTCCTTCTGCTATCCGGGCAGCAAGGAAGAGGCATTGTCACATATATCATTTACGGCACAAAAGGGAGAGACAATAGGCATTATCGGCGGCACCGGATCAGGAAAGTCAACGCTGGTGAATCTGATTCCGCGGTTTTATGATGTAACTTCCGGAGAAGTACTTGTATGTGGCGAAGATGTAAAGAAGTACAGGCTGGAGGCGCTGAGAAGGAAAATCGGAATCGTTCCCCAGAAGGCAGTTCTGTTCCACGGCACGATCGAAGATAATATGAAGGTGGGGCGTGAGGATGCGTCAAAGGAAGAGATTAATGCTGCGTTAAAAACCGCTCAGGCACTGGAAATCGTGCAGAAAAAACCGGAAGGGATTCAGACAGTAATCAGTGAAAGCGGGAAAAACCTTTCCGGAGGGCAGCGTCAGAGGCTCACAATAGCAAGAGCGCTGGTGAGAAAGCCGGATATATTGATTTTAGATGACAGTGCATCGGCACTGGATTTTGCAACTGATGCGCGGCTTCGGAAAGCACTGACGGAAGATACAGGGGAAATGACAGTCTTTCTTGTATCGCAGCGTGCATCTTCCATCATGCATGCGGACAGGATCCTTGTTCTAGAGGATGGAATTCTGGCAGGATATGGAACACATAAAGAGCTAATGGAAAACTGTCCCGTATATCAGGAAATCTGTTACTCTCAGTTGACAAAGGAGGAGGTGAGGGCAAATGCGTAAAAAATCTAAAGGTGTGATGAAGCGGGTACTTCAGCTTCTTATACCATATCTGTCATACCTTATTTTGTCCCTTGTCTTTGCGGCTGTGTCTGTCGCCTTGACCTTATATGCCCCTATCCTGACCGGAAATGCCATTGATTATATTCTTGAGGTAGGACAGGTTGATTTTCTGAAAATGACGGAAATCCTCAAGAGGCTGGCGGCTGTTATCGTGCTGACAGGCATTTCCCAGTGGCTGATGAATCTGTGCAATAATACTATCACTTATCGTGTTGTAAAAAAAGTGAGGGAAGAAGCATTCGCGAAGCTTCAGATTCTTCCTCTGAAATATATCGACAGCCACCAGTACGGCGAAACCATCAGCCGGATTATTACGGATGTGGAACAGTTCTCCGACGGGCTTCTGCTGGGATTTACACAATTATTCACGGGTGTTGTGACAATTGTGGGTACGTTATTTTTTATGCTTTCAATAAATGTGAAAATAGCGTTGGTCGTTATTCTGATCACGCCGGTTTCTTTGTTTGTGGCAAGCTTTATCGCAAAACGCACTTATACCATGTTCCGTGCCCAGTCCGAGACAAGGGCGGAGATGACATCTCTTGTGGATGAAATGGCAGGAAATCAGAAAACTGTGCAGGCATTTGGTTACGGAGACAGAGCACTAAAACGTTTTGATGAGATCAACGAAAGGCTTCAGAAGGTAAGCCTGCGGGCTATTTTCTTCTCATCCATCACAAATCCCAGTACCCGGTTTGTAAACGGCCTTGTATATGCAGGAGTAGGGATTACCGGGGCATTTACCGCGATGGCAGGAGGAATTTCCGTAGGACAGCTTTCCTGTTTTTTGAGCTATGCAAATCAGTATACAAAACCGTTTAATGAGATTTCAGGCGTCATCACGGAACTGCAGAATGCGATTGCCTGTGCGGGCCGTGTGTTTGAATTTATCGATGAAATGCCGGAAGTGCCGGATGCTCCGGATGCAGATGTGCTGAAAAATGCAGACGGGAGTGTGGGGATTACGGAGGTATCCTTTTCTTATAAGAAAGAGGTGCCGCTGTTACAGCACCTGAATCTTCAGGTGGAGCCGGGGCAGAAAATCGCCATCGTCGGTCCTACGGGCTGCGGTAAGACAACATTGATCAACCTTTTGATGCGTTTTTATGATATAGATGCAGGGCAGATTGTCGTAAGCGGACATGACATCCGGGAAATCACAAGAGACAGCCTTAGGGCAAACTATGGCATGGTGCTTCAGGAAACATGGCTCAAAGCGGGGACAGTCGCGGAAAATATCGCTTACGGAAGGCCCGGAACACCGATGGAAGAAATCATTGCGGCGGCTAAAGCGGCCCATGCCCACAGCTTTATCCGGCGTATGCCTGACGGATATGACACGATTATCACGGAAGAAGGAGGCAATCTTTCCCAGGGGCAGAAGCAGCTTCTCTGCATTGCAAGGGTAATGCTTAATCTGCCGCCGATGCTGATTCTTGATGAGGCGACTTCTTCGATCGATACAAGGACGGAAATTAAAATTCAGAAAGCATTTCAGGAAATGATGGAGGGCAGGACGAGTTTTATTGTGGCGCACCGGCTTTCCACAATCCGCGAAGCAGATGTGATCCTCGTTATGAACGAAGGCAACATTGTGGAGCAGGGAACACATGAAGAGTTGATGAAAAAGGGAGGCTTCTACAGAAATCTGTATGAAAGCCAGTTTTAACAGCAAAGCCGCCGCCATTCGCAAAACGCATCTGCGATGCTTCCCCGCTGCAAAAGCAGCTGATTTTGCTCATAATCGGGCGCTAAATTCATAATCGAATTCGTTCGCTTATTCATGCAAGCATGATTCGCTCGCTAATTCGATTATGGCTGAGCTGTTATAAAAAATGTAAAATGAGCTTGACAATTAAAGTAAAGCATACTATACTTTTCGTGTAAAGTAAACTTGACAAAATAAACAGGGGGGAGTGCACGTGCAGAATCGTATTCAACAGTTGAGAAAAGAAAGGCGAATCACGCAAAGTGAGCTGGCGGATGCGGTGGAAGTGACCAGACAGACGATTATTTCTTTAGAAAGCGGAAGATATAACGCTTCCCTGGTACTGGCTCACAAGATAGCACAATATTTTGGTGTGAAGATTGAAGAGATTTTCATATTCAATCTGGAGGAAGAAAACCTGAACACAATGAACAAGAGCTGAAAACAGTCTGCGTTCGTCCCTGGAAAGGAAACGGAGAGGACAGCAGGCCGCCCGGAGATTCCGGCATGGAGAAAAGCAGAATTTATCATTATGTCATGGAGGTGGAGCGATGTTAATGAGAACATTTTGGAGAGGAGCAAAAACGGATGATGAGTACCGGAAGGTCTTGAAAAAACGCTGTATAGGAATCGGTTTTATGATGGCAGCCGGGGTCGCGGCACTTATTGCGGCGGCTGCCCTTATGAAAACAGGAAAAGGGGAGAATGATGATTTCCTGAGCGGGGTCTACATCGGGATAGGGACGGGTATACTGGTATCAGGAATAATATTCCTTTACCGGGTAAGGAAGATGTTTAAGAATCCGGAGCTTTTAAGGCAGAGACGTTTGAAAGGATCTGATGAACGTTCCGTTTTACTGAACCAGAAAGCGTTATATCTGTCAGGTGTTTTTGTGATAATCGGTGCATATATTGCACTCCTGGCAGCCGGATTTTTCAGCATGGCAGTGTTCTGGACGATCTGGACGATCGTTATGGCATATTTCCTTATTTATTGGATTTGCCGTAACATTCTGGAACGACTGATGTAAAGTCCGTACGAGTCATGACATGAAAACAGAAGATACCGGATTTATAGATGTTCCCCGGCAGGCAAAATAAAATGTAAAGAGGAGGCTTTGGTATGATTGAAATACGCAATCTGACAAGAATTTATAAACTGAATAAGAAACAGATGAAAGAGTCGAAAACGACAAACCCGTGGAAACGGGCGGTCGATAATCTGAGTCTTACGGCAGAACCGGGTGAGATTTACGGGCTGCTCGGACCGAACGGGGCAGGGAAGACAACGACTTTAAGGTGCATTTCCACGATTATAAAGCCGACGGAAGGTGAAATATATGTGGGCGGACACGAGGTGCAGAAAGAGCCAGAGCAGGTTCGGGAGAAAATCGGATTTCTGACCGGAGATATCAAGCTTGATCCACAGTTTACAGTTGATTACCTGTTTGATTTTTTCGGACGGCTTCATCAGGTGCCTGAGGAACAGCTGATAAAGCGCAAGGAAGAATTATTTACATACTTCGGGATTCAGGATTTTGCACACAAAAAGGTAAAAGAGCTTTCTACAGGAATGGGGCAGAAGGCTGCAATCGCCGTTTGTCTGGCACATGACCCGGATATCGTGGTTTTTGATGAGCCGACCAACGGACTGGATGTCATTACCGCAAGAAGTGTGACGGATTATCTGAAAAAATTAAGGGATGAAGGAAAACTGGTAATCATTTCCACGCACATCATGTCCGAGGCGGAAAAAATCTGTGACCGCATCGGAATCATTATTGACGGACAGAAAGTGATTGAAGGAAGCCTGGAAGAAATATTGCAGGAAACAGGAACGGCAGACCTGGAAGATGCGTTTTTTGAGCTTTACAGTGCCCGAAGGGAGGAACAATAATATGAATGGGATAAAACAGATTTTCTGTAAGGAATTGTCCAGAGTATTTAAAGACAGAAAGATGGTTTTTTCAGTGTTTATTCTTCCGGTAGTCATCATGATCGGAATTATGTCGCTGACCAGCGGGATGGCAGAAAAGGCGGCACAGGATGTGGAAAATCATACATCTGTTGTTTACATAGAAAATGAGCCGGAGGGCTTTTCAGATTTTTTGGAGGCGGCGGGAACAAACTGTAAAATCTATCCTGTGGAAAACAAAGAAGATGTCAGGGAGAAGATATTATCGGGAGAGGCAGATTTATGGATTGCATTTCCGGAAGGCTTCCTTGATGCAGTCATGAACTACAAAAAAGGTGATAAAATTTTACAGGTAAAAACATATTATAATCCTTCGGAAGACTATTCCTCAGAGGCCTACGAAACAATTTCTTCCGGTATCCTGGAGGCATACCGTCAGACATTGCTGGCACAGAGAGTAGATGATATAGAATCGCTGACGGTATTTACGGTAAACTCAGATAATCCCGATATGATTATCCGGGATGAGGAAAAGGCAGGCGGGAAACTGCTTGGTATGATGCTTCCGTACTTTGTGACGATTCTGCTGTTTGCAGGGGCAATGGGAATCGGAACAGATATGGTCGCAGGAGAGAAGGAACGGGGGACAATGGCAAGCCTGCTCGTCTCCCCGGTGAAACGAAGTTCCATCGTGCTCGGTAAAGTATTCGCGCTGATGGTCATTTCCGGAGTCTCTTCTCTTGTATATGTAGCGGCAATGGTCATTTTCATGCCTCAGATGATGGGCGGAATGACAAGTGAAGAAATGGGGATCAGCCTGCGGTTAAGTCCGGTGCAGATTGCAATGCTTGCATTTCTTTTGGTGGCGATCGCATTTCTGTATTCGGCTATTATCGTGCTGGTATCTGTATTTGCGAAAACCGTCAAAGAGGCAAGCAGCTACATCATGCCGGTCTATATGCTGATCCTGGTGCTGGGACTGACGACCATGTTTACAACATCAAAGCCGGCGGACTGGTACTATGCGATACCGGTTTATAACTCATCCCTGGCACTTCAGGGAATTTTGACACAGGAGCTGACAATGACGCAGTACGGGCTGACTTTGGGCATGACACTTGTCCTGGGAGCAGTGATGATAGCTGCAATCGCAAAAGCATTTGAAAGTGAAAAAGTTATGGCAATCTGATTGTAAGTGACAAAAGATGAAAATAGCATTTCAGTGCAGACCGCATATAATAACGGTAAGAAGACCGGGATTATATGCGGTTTTTCAGTTGCCGTATCCTGAACAATACCCCGGCAGAATCGGGAGGACCATTATGAGATTGTGTGAGCTTCGGGAAAAGGAAGTTATTAATGCCTGCGACTGCAAACGGCTCGGATGCGTGGTGGATCTGGATTTCGATCCCTGCAGCGGAGAAATCCTGGCAATCATTGTGCCCGGTCCGGGGAAAATCTGCGGATTTCTCGGAACGGACAGAGAGTTTGTCATTCCATTCCGGTGCATAAAAAAAATCGGACCGGATATCATTCTTGTAGAGATTCAGGAAGACAAATTCCTGAAAAAAATTTAATCTTCTTTTTTGTCAAAATCGGTATTATGGAAGAGCGTTTGAAAATATATGAAAGGTAAACAGGTATAATTTCAAAAGCGTACTTTATAAAACTTGCAATCAAAGACAACAACGTGTAAAATCAAATAAAGAAAATGATAGTGAAGAAAAAGGTGTTTGAAGTAATTATAATGGGAATTGTATGATACATTATTATGTTTTCAGTAAATAGTCAGAAAGGCGGTACAGTTTATGAAATGTCCATATTGCGGGCACATCGACACTCGGGTGATTGATTCCAGACCGGCGGAAGATGGAAATTCCATCAGAAGAAGGCGTTCCTGTGACGAGTGTGGGAAGCGTTTCACTACATATGAGAAGGTAGAAACGATTCCTTTGATTATTATTAAAAAAGACAATACAAGGGAACAATATGACCGGACAAAAATCGAAGGCGGCATTTTGCGTGCCTGCTATAAACGTCCGGTTCCCATGGAAGAAGTTCAGAGAGCTCTGGATGAAATTGAACTGGCAATTTTCAACAGAGAGGAAAAGGAAATACCGAGCAGTGTGATCGGAGAGATTGTCATGGACAAGCTTCGTGAACTGGATCCGGTTGCATATGTGCGTTTTGCATCGGTATATCGTGAATTTAAAGATGTTAATACCTTTATGGATGAACTGAAAAAATTTTTGGAGTAATGAAACCACAATGGCCGACGTTCAAATGAAGCGGCGGTGCGGTCGCCGCACTCGACGGATTAACGGGGCAATATGTTAATATGTGCCGCATATCATGCGGCGGAATGGAGATTAAAATGAGAATTTTATTTATCCGGCACGGAGAGCCGGACTATGCAAATGATACATTGACGGAAAAAGGTCATCGTGAGGCGGCGCTTCTCGCAGAATCAGCAGAGAGGCTTCATCCGGGAACCTGTTATGTTTCGCCTCTGGGTCGTGCCCGTCATACGGCAGATTATACGTTAAAAAAGCTGGGGCTTCAGGCAGAAGTACTGGACTGGCTTGAGGAATTCCCGGCTAAGGTTGATGTGAATCAGTCGGAGGAACTGCTGAAGGCATACCCAAATACAAGAAAAAACGGGGACAGATTTGAGACTCATGTTGCGTGGGATATCGTTCCGTCATATTGGACAGAACATCCGGAATATATGGACAGGGAGCTTTGGAGAAATACGATAACGGCACAATACAGTGATATGATTCCGGTATATGATTCTGTTATCCGGAATTTTGACGAATTCCTGGCAGAATACGGTTATGTCCGTGAAGGAAATCATTATCGCGTTGTGAAAGAGTCGGAAGAGACAGTTACTTTCTTCTGTCATTTCGGGCTGACCTGCGTGCTTTTATCAAGATTGTGGAATGTATCGCCGTTTGTTTTATGGCATGGACTTGTGATGGCACCGACCTCCGTGACCGAAGTAGTCTCAGAGGAAAGAGAACAGGGAATCGCTTATTTCCGGGGACTGAAAATCGGGGATGTGTCGCATCTGATCATGGGAGGGGAAGAGCCGTCATTTGCAGCGCGCTTCTGCGAAGTATACAGTAATACAGAACAAAGGCATTGAACGAGACTTGAATAAGAAAACGGAGAATGGATCACTGTTACAGTGATCGTTCTCCGTTTTTGCTGCCATGAGTCCGGTAAGAGCTGCCGTCGGCAGATTATTATCGTTTTATTTTGAAATTGATGCCGTCAAGGGAAAAGGCACGTGCAATTTCCGGATATACATATACAGCGACGAGCGCATATCCGACAAGAAGTTCTGCCCAGTATGTCAGGGTAAGTTTCGCTTCACTTAAGTATGCCCCCAGGTTTCCGAAGATTTCCCCGAACTTATAACCAAAACTCTTTAACGCACTTGAGAATCCCCATGACCATGCAAGCTTGTTGGTAATAAAAATCAGGATGACCATGATAGCGATGGAGCAGATGATTCCTTTTTTGTCAAGGCTTCCGCCCAGAAGTTCATATCCTTTGAATGAACAGAATGCCACGGCAATCCCGGCAATCCCGCCGACAAATCCCAGTTTATAAATTATGATCCAGAGAATACATCCGATCAGTACCCCGGCGGCGGCACCGCCGATTCCCGCGATAAAATTGCTCTGCGGCTGTCGTGCAGGTCTTTTGGCAGGCGGGTTCTGATTCTTCTGGAGTGTTGCATTCACTTCTGCCGCACACCGTTCACAGATGTGGTGATGTTCACCGTTGATTTCGTAGCAGTTGATTGCGAAAGTATCCGTTCCGCAGACTTCACAGGCGGAAGTATAACGCCCCCTTACAAGAAAATCAATAACCGGCTCAATAATCGCATTGAAAGAATCTGCGATATTTTTATTCGCTGCGGATAAGCTGACTTCCAGTACGACAGAGAAAGAATAAATCTGAAGATTCCGAATCAACGGATTCTGTTCCTGCTGTTTACGCAGAAATTCGTTCAGAATCTCATTGTTGATGTCTACCGATGACCGGGCATTGATTTTAATAAGATACTGCCCCTTGTCCTGTTCAATAATAATGCGGTAACCGCGATAAATCCCCGCCATATGATTTCTGAAATCCTTCAGGCATCCGCCAAGGATTTGAGAGCGAATCTTTTCATTAACCATAATCCTTACTCCTCTGTTCTCTTTTCTGTATTTTCTTCAGTCCTATATTTCAAAAGCTGAAAAAGTATCAGGTTTATTATTAGGTTATATACACATACTAAGATAATTGTAGCACACAAGATAAAAATTGAACAGTTCCTTTTTCAATTATTCTTACTGATTATTGTGAACTGTAACTGCTGATTGACAACGGATTTGCTTCGGCTTATAATCAAAAACCGACAGTGTGAACGGATGTGAATGGTTAGCATGGAAAGCCGTTTCACAGAAAAAATTACTGGCAGACTGGCGGAGATACATTGATGGGGATTGAAAAACAGTTTACAAAATATGTTTCACAAAATATATTGGGAACGATCGGGGTTTCCTGTTATATTATTGCAGATACTTTTTTTATATCAAAGGCGGCGGGAGCAGACGGAATTACCGTTTTGAATCTGGCACTCCCGATTTATAACCTGATATTTGCAATCGGTTCAATGACAGGCATAGGTGCGGCAACACGGTTTGCGATTTTGCGGGCGCAGGGAAATGAAAAAGCACAAGGATATTTTTCAAATGCGGTATTCTGGGTATGCCTGATTTCTGTCCCATTTATACTTGCCGGGATTCTTGCCCCGGAGCGAGTGATGGCGCTTATGGGAGCGGATGCCCGGATTATCAGTCTGGGGCGGGATTACAACCGAATATTTCTATTGTTTACTCCGTTTTTTATGTTGAACTTTGTAATCAGTGCGTTTGTCAGAAACGACGGTGCACCGTCTCTGGCAATGGTGGCAACGATTGCAGGAAGTTTGTTTAATATTATATTTGATTATGTATTTATGTTCCCGATGGGACTGGGGCTTGCAGGGGCGGCATTTGCAACGGCTGCATCCCCTGTCTTAAGCATTTTAATCTGCGGGACGCATTTCTTCAGCGAAAAAAATACGGTACAGTTTCTGTGGCGAAAACCGTCCGCACGGATGTGGCTTCATTCCTGTCAGCTTGGAATTCCTGCATTTATCGGAGAGATGTCTTCCGGCGTGACGACGACTGTATTTAATTTCCTGATTCTCGGGCTTGCCGGGAATACCGGAGTCGCCGCATATGGGGTGATTGCAAATTACGCCCTGGTCGCAACGGCAGTTTTTAACGGAGTTTCCCAGGGAATGCAGCCGCTGCTGAGCCGGTCTTACGGAAAAGGAAATAAAAAAGAACTGAAGAAACTGCTCGGCATGGGAATTACGTCAGGTCTTGTTTTTGCGGGTATCATTTATGCTGTCGTTTATGCATTTACTGATCCGCTGGTTTCCCTGTTCAACAGCGGAGATTCCGTGCTGCTTGCACGATATGCTTTCGAAGGTATGCGGCTGTACTTTATCGGATTTATTTTTGCGGGATTCAACATCATAGGGGCAGGATACTTAAGTGCAACGGCACATCCGAAAAGTGCATTCATCACGTCATTTATCCGGGGCGTCGCCGCGATTATCGCCTGTTCTGTGATTCTGTCCAGGCTGATGGGATTTACAGGGGTATGGATTTCTTTTGCGGCGGCGGAGGGAATTACCGCAGTTATAACAGCATTTATGTTGATAAAGCAGAGAAAAAAGCATAATATCAGGGGCAGGAGTATGTCTGTTTTACGAAATATATGAGCATTCTAAATAATATTGAAAGGAAGTTATTATGAGCCGTGGGCAGGAGTTTCTTATAGAAGTTACTGAAAAACTAAATACAAAGATACAGGAGCTTGGCAGAACCATCCGGGAAGTGCAGGAAGACATTGCCGGCATGAATGATTATTATTGGGAAAACTATACGGAGATGGATCAGTACGGTTATGAAAATTTTGATAACCGGCAGGCACTTCTCATTCAGATGAACGCGAATCAGGAAAATCATAAAAAATGGAACCGGCTGAAAAAGATGGTGGACTCCCCTTTTTTCGGCAGCGTGGATTTTGTATATGAAGGTGACGAGGAGGCAGAAACATTTTACATCGGAATCGGTAATTTTTCCGAGAAAACCGGGCAGGTTCCGCTGATTTATGACTGGCGCGCGCCGGTCAGCGGCCTGTTTTATGATTTTGATAAGGGAGAAGCATCTTATGAATCACCGGCCGGGCTTCTGACAGGGGAAATCCTCTCAAAATGGCAGTATAAAATACGGCGCGGGCGTATGATTTATGAGTTTGAGAGTGACGTAAAAATTGATGATGATATTCTGAAACAAGAGCTGGGAAGTCATGGTGATGTGAAGCTTAAAAATATTGTCCGGACAATCCAGAAGGAACAAAATGCAATCATCCGGAATACAAAAGATAAGATTCTGGTTATCCAGGGGGCTGCGGGAAGCGGCAAGACCTCGGTGGCACTTCACAGAATCGCATACCTTCTGTATCACGACAGGACACACCTGATCTCATCAAATATTCTGATACTTTCTCCGAACAGTGTATTCTCAGATTATATTTCCCACATCCTTCCGGAGCTTGGAGAGGAACATATCAGGGAAATGAGTTTTGATTTGTTTGCTTTTCGGGAGCTGCGGGTGATTGCGGCAGACTGCGAAGACCGTTATCATCATATTGAACGATGCATTTCACATTATGACGAGGAGAAGGAGAAACGATACCGCTGGAAGCAGTCGGAGGAATTTGTCAGGGCGGCAGAAGGCTTTCTTGTCTTTCTGGAAGACGATCTTGTGGAATTTTGCGACATAGAAATGAAGGGTATGAGAAAGACAGCCGATGAATTGATGCAGCTGTTTTATTATAAATTTCCGGAAACACCGCTTTTGTCCCGTATGGAAGCAGTGATGGAATATGTCATCGATGAATATGAAACCCTTCGGGGAAGAGATCTTAATGAAGAGGAGAGAATCGCAGTCAGTGAACGGTTCTTACGTATGTATGTGACGACTGATATTTATCAGATTTATAACTGGTTTCTGGAGGATAACGGATGGGAGACGCTTCCGGATGTGCCGAAGGAAAAACGTGTGCTGGCATATGAGGATGTATTCCCAATGCTGTATCTCAAATACAGGCTTTGTTCCAATAACAGGAAGAACAAAGAGGTCAAGCATCTGGTGATCGATGAGATGCAGGATTATTCTTATCTCCAGTATGTTGTGCTGGATCAGATGTTTTCCTGCAGCATGACAATTCTGGGCGACAGGGCGCAGACCGTGGATGCCGCTCCCAGGGACGTTCTGACATTTCTTCCTTCAATTTTCGGAAAGAACATCCGGCGGATTGAGATGAATTCAAGTTACAGGAATACGCTGGAAATCGCGGAGTATGCGGCCAAAATTACAGATGTGAAAGGAATCAGGTATCTGGAGCGTCATGGAAAACCGGTAACGGAAAAGAGTTGTATCTCTAAAGAAGAGGCGATGGAGGAAATTCTTCGAGAGGTCCGGATCGATGAAACAGGTTATGAGACGGCGGCAGTTCTTACTATGACCGAAGAAGAGGCTGCGGCGGCATATTGTTATCTGAAAAGCAAAAGGGACGACGTTAATTATATCGACAGGGACAGCTCTGAATTCCGCAGGGGAATAACGGTGACGACCTATTATCTGGCAAAAGGGCTGGAATTTGATCAGGTGTTTGTACTGGAAGGCAAAAAAGAAAGCCCTCTGTCAGCACAGTTTCGTTATATCAGTGCTACAAGGGCTTTGCATGAGCTGTATGTTTATTCGATCGGATAAGTTCAGTCAGAAGTTAAATGATTTCCGGATTGTTTCACCGAAGTAAATGTTATTCAAGGTGGATCATACCGGGGGTATCAGCCGGATGTTGTCATCCGGCTGATATACGTTTCAACCTCTGTTAGAATCTGTTCGACTTTTTGTCTGGTTTCCGGAAGGCAAAAAGTCGTCCTGTCAAACGGTTTTCTGTAATATTGATCTGAGGAAAGAAGCTTAATACTTTCAGCAAAATATAAATCAAAGAAAAATGCAAGGAAGGATACCCAGATATCCAGTCCGGTATGTCGGTCCTCTCTTTTTACACATTGATGTTTCATGATACTTTGGAAAACAGGCTCGGAAACTGTCTCTTGTGACACCTGCTCTTCCGTCTCACCCATAGTATCCACCATATTTTCACAGGCAAACACACGGAAAATATCGCATTTATCTGCATCGCGGATGAGCTTACATAAAAGCAGCGTCTCGTCATCGAGACCATCCTCGATCCGGAAACGGTTATGATTACGGATCGCTGTGATTATCATCTTCTGTTCCCGTGCATCAAGCTCCTGTAAAAAATTTTCCCCGACAAGAATCTCACACCCGAGTTCTGCGTGGTCTACGCTGATATTGTCAAAAAAAGTACCATATTGTTTCACTTGTTCAAAACGTCCGATATCGTGGAACATGGCACAGATGTGGGCGAGTGATTTCAGATGCTCCGGCAGATGCAGGGATTCTGTCAGACGATCCATAATGTCGGCAACTGCCAGGGTGTGTACGATTTTTAATTCGATTCTTCCATCGTTCCGGTCAAAATTGCCGGCATATGTCAAAAAAACTTCCTTTGCGTTCATAAAGCCTCCTGAATCCTTATCTTAGATATCTGTATGGTCTACAGGCTCATTATAAAAGAATTTATGTAAAAAGTAAATGGATTACGGCAGGATACCTGTTGAAAACCCTACTTGTTAATCATTGGATCAGGGTTTACAATAAGCATATCAGATGCCACAGGAGGTATGAAGAATGACACTGACACAACTACGATATGCCATTGCGGTGGCGGACACCGGCTCTATGAACGAAGCGGCACGTCTCATGTTTATTTCACAGCCCAGTCTTTCACTTGCAATTAAAGAGCTGGAGGCGGAAATCGGGGTGGAACTGTTCCGCAGAAGCAACCGGGGCGTGGTTCTGACGCAGGAGGGGATTGAGTTCCTTGGATATGCCCGGCAGGTGACAGAACAATATGAGCTGATCGAGTCACGGTATATCAAAAAGAAAAATATAAAGAAAAAGTTTGCAGTTTCCATGCAGCACTATACATTTGCAGTGAAAGCTTTTGTGGAGCTGGTCAAACAGTTCGGGATGGATGAATATGAATTTGCAGTACGGGAGACGCAGACTTATGAGGTGATCCGGGATGTAAAAGAATTCCGCAGTGAAATAGGGATTCTTTACCTGAATGACTTTAACCGAAAGGTACTGACGAAGTTATTCCGGGAATCAGAACTGGAATTTCATCCGCTTCTGGAATGCGGCATTTATGTTTATATGTGCAAGGAACATCCGCTTGCCCGCAAAGAAGAAATCTCCATTGAAGAGCTGGAAGAATATCCCTGCCTTTCCTTTGAACAGGGGAATAATAATTCCTTTTATTTTGCGGAAGAAGTGTTAAGCACGTATGCATATAAACGTCTGATTAAGGCAAACGACCGTGCGACCATGCTGAACCTGATGGTGGGTCTCGACGGATTCACTCTTTGCTCCGGCATAATCTGTGAAAGCCTGAACGGCTCGGATTATTGTGCGGTCAGGCTCAGATCCGATGAAGTGATGACAATCGGATATCTGCAGCGAAAAGGGATGGCACTCAGTCCGATGGGGCAGATTTATCTGGAGGAAATACGGAAATTTCAGGCAATCGGTAATCTGAAGGACAGCCAAAACTAATAAAATCTGAAGAAAGAATGCGGTGAAAGCGAAATCGCCCCGGTTATAGAAGAAAACTATAACCAGGGCTTCTTTTTATATATTAGACAATCAGAAAACCTTGTGATAGTATAAACCTATCAAACAGATAGGAAATAAAAATTACATAAATTGAAAAGGAGATTACCACTATGAGTAAGAAAACAAGAGCAGAAAGAAATTTAAAATTTGAAACATTGCAGCTTCATGTCGGACAGGAAAGTCCGGATCCGGTTACAGACGCACGTGCTGTCCCGATTTATCAGACATCTTCCTATGTGTTCCGCAACAGTGATCATGCGGCAGCAAGATTCGGCCTCAGCGATGCGGGAAATATTTACGGAAGACTTACCAATCCTACAGAAGATGTTTTTGAGAAGAGAATCGCAGCACTGGAAGGCGGTGTTGCAGCACTGGCGGTTGCATCAGGAGCTGCTGCAATTACATACACATTTGAAAATCTGGCACAGAACGGTGATCACATCGTAGCTGCAAAAAATATTTACGGCGGAACTTACAATCTTCTGGCACATACGCTCCCACAGTACGGCATAGCAACAACTTTTGTAGACCCGTTTGATGTTGAAGAAGTGAAAGCGGCAATCAAAGAAAATACAAAAGCAGTATTTATCGAGACACTCGGAAATCCGAATTCTGATGTTGTTGATATTGAAAAACTTGCAGAAATCGCCCATGAGAATAAGATTCCGCTTGTTATCGACAATACATTTGCAACACCGTATCTGGTACGTCCGATTGAATATGGTGCAGATATTGTTGTACATTCTGCAACAAAATTCATCGGCGGTCATGGAACGACGATCGGCGGCGTTATCGTAGACAGCGGAAAATTCGACTGGGAAGCAAGCGGAAAATTCCCGTCACTGACAAAGCCAAATCCGAGCTATCACGGAATCAGCTTTACAAAAGCGGTAGGAGCTGCAGCATTTGTTACCAAAATCCGTGCGATCCTGCTTCGTGACACAGGGGCGACCCTTTCACCGTTCCACGCATTCTTCTTCCTGCAGGGACTTGAGACATTGTCATTGAGAGTAGAACGCCATGTGTTCAATGCGCTTAAGGTTGTTGAATACCTGAAGAACCATCCACAGGTTGAAAAGGTGAACCATCCGTCTATTTCCGAAGATCCACAGCAGCAGGCACTGTATAAGAAATACTTCCCGAACGGAGGCGGTTCTATTTTTACCTTCGAGATTAAAGGTGATGCACAGAAAGCACGTGATTTTATTGATAACCTGGAATTGTTCTCCCTTCTTGCAAATGTTGCAGATGTGAAGTCACTGGTTATCCATCCGGCGTCTACGACCCACTCTCAGTTAAATGAAGAAGAACTGCTGGATCAGGGAATCAAACCAAATACAATCCGTCTGTCCATCGGAACAGAAAATATCGACGATATTATTGAAGATCTTGAAGAGGCATTTAAAGCTGTTCAGTAATGAGAACAAACGCGAAAAAGTGAAAATGCAAATAGTACAAATAACGTAAAATAGCTCAAAATAAAATAATGTAAAAAGGCATTCTCCCGTCTTAGATGTATATAGCACAAATAGGGGAATGCCTTTTTTGTGCGTGTTCCTTAAAAAAGTCAGTAATACAGGATATCCCGTTTATGCTTCTCTTGCTATAACAGTTCATCCCACATCAATCATAAAATTAGCTTGTACAAAAAATTATAATGTGTGATAATGAATGGTGTCGGCTTTGCGGAAACGGTATCCTGTTTTTATTTCTGGAAGCAGGCTGTATGCTGTCAGTATTGAATATGCACGGGAGAACCGTGAAGAATAAGAATTGCTGAAATGCCGCTCATGGCAGAAGGCGTGGTAAGGTACGCCTGAAAAGGAAGAGAGGTCATTGTTTATGATTCGGATGATTTTAAAAGAAGTTAAAGAATACAGAAATGCATCTCTGGCTACACCGTTGTTTATGATACTTGAGGTCATGATGGAAATGATTGTCCCGTTTTTGATGGCATCTATTATTGATAACGGGGTGGAAGTCGGTGATATCGGCCATATTTACCGCGTCGGCGGACTGATGATTGCGGCAGCGGCGGTCGGGCTTCTGGCCGGAATGGCAGGAGGGCGTTTCGGTGCGAGAGCGTCTGCAGGTCTTGCAAAGAATCTGAGAGAAGCGATGTTTGACCATATTCAGACATTTTCATTCTCCAATATCGATAAGTTCAGTACGGCGGGCCTGGTGACACGTCTGACGACAGATGTCACCAATATTCAGAATGCGTATCAGATGATCCTGAGGATGTTTACCCGGGCTCCTGCCAGCCTGATCTGCGCCATGGCGATGGCATTTTTCATCAATGCACGGCTGGCGCTGGTTTATCTGGCGGCGGTATTGATATTGGGTACTATACTCGTATTTATCATGTTGCATGCGACCAAATATTTCCAGCAGGCATTTCCAAAATATGATGATCTGAATGCATCTGTTCAGGAAAATGTTTCCGCGATTCGTGTCGTAAAAGCATATGTGCGCGAAGGGCAGGAGACAAGTAAATTTTATAAGGCAAGTGAAAATATTTACCGGATTTTTGTAAAAGCCGAATGCAATCTGGTGTATAATGCACCTCTGATGATGATGACGGTGTACACCTGTATCCTGCTTATCAGCTGGCTGGGGGCGAAAATGATTGTCGGCTCCGCAATGACGACCGGGGAGCTGATGAGTATGCTGACATACTGCATGAATATCCTGCACAGTCTGATGATGATGTCGATGGTATTTGTCATGGTTTCCATGAGCTCGGCGAGTGCAAAGAGAATCGCAGAGGTCCTTCGGGAGAAGAGCGACCTTGAGAACCCGGCAGAACCGGTGACGGAAGTTGCGGACGGCAGTATTGAATTTTCAGATGTGGAGTTTTCCTATAAAACAGACAGTGCAGAGCCGGTGCTCAAAGATATTAACCTGAAAATCCATTCGGGAGAAACTATCGGAATCATCGGCGGCACCGGAAGTGCCAAAACGAGCCTTGTTAACCTGATCAGCCGTCTGTATGACGTGACAGCGGGTGAAATTAAAGTCGGCGGGATCAATGTGAAGGATTACGATATGGAAGTACTGCGTGACCAGGTTGCCGTTGTGCTGCAGAAAAACGTCCTGTTTTCCGGTTCCATCCTGGATAATCTGAGATGGGGAAATCCGGAGGCGACGGATGAAGAATGTATGGAAGCCTGCCGTCTGGCATGCGCGGATGAATTTATCCGTCGATTCCCGGACGGATACCACACCCATATCGAGCAGGGCGGAAACAATGTATCCGGAGGACAGAAGCAGAGGCTTTGTATTGCACGGGCACTGCTGAAAAAACCGAAGGTGCTGATCCTGGACGACAGCACCAGTGCGGTAGATACCGCGACAGACGCAAAAATCCGCCGGACATTCAGAGAAGAAATTCCGGGGACGACAAAACTGATTATCGCACAGCGTATTTCCAGTGTCCGGGATTCTGACAGGATCATCGTTATGGATGAAGGGCGTATAAACGGTTTTGGAACTCATGAAGAACTGCTTGCAGGCAATGAGATTTACCGTGAAGTGTATGAATCTCAGACCGGAGGCGGCGGAGATTTTGATGAAAAGGCAGGTGAATGACGATGGCAGGACCGATGAACAGGACGCCGAGAGGCGTGAAATCCCAGGTGAAAAATCCCGGAAAGCTTATGCTCCGTCTTATGAAATATGTCTTCCGCGATTACAAATATCATTGCCTTCTCGTATTTTTATTTATTATTATCGGTGTACTGAGCAATGTACAGGGAACTATGTTTACTAAGAATCTGATCGATGATTATATCACTCCGTTTCTTTTGACTGATTCGCCCGATTTTACACCGTTGGCGCGGGCGATAGGACGGGTGGCGGTGTTTTACGGCATCGGGGTCATTTCCACTTATCTGTATAACCGGATCATGGTAAATGTAACCCAGGGCGTGATGCGCGATATGCGAAATGACCTTTTTGCACACATGGAGACCCTTCCGATTCAATATTTTGATACTCATGCATACGGTGATATCATGTCTGTCTATACAAATGATATTGATACTCTTCGCCAGATGATCAGCCAGAGCATGCCGCAGCTTATAAACAGCGCGTTTACAATCGTGAGCGTGTTCGTAAGTATGGTGATATTGAATATTCCTCTGACTGTCGTTACGATGATCATGGTTGTGATTATGGTGGTCTGTTCCAGAAAAGCCGCCGGAATCAGCGGTAAAAACTTTGTGGAGCAGCAGCAAAACCTCGGAAAGGTCAACGGATTTATCGAGGAAATGATGCAGGGGCAGAAGGTCGTTAAGGTATTCTGCCATGAAGAGGAAAATAAAAAACAGTTCCATGAGATGAATGAGGCTCTGTTCAGGAGTGCGGACCGTGCAAATACCTATGCAAATGTGCTTGGTCCGATTAACGCTCAGCTCGGAAATATCAGTTATGTGCTCTGTGCGATCGTCGGCGGCGCACTGGCATTGAACAGAGTCGGCGGATTTACTCTGGGCGGACTGGCAAGTTTTCTGACATTTAATAAAAGCTTCAGTATGCCGATCAACCAGGTCAGCATGCAGCTTAATGCGATCGTTATGGCAATGGCGGGCGCGGAAAGAATTTTTGCCCTGATGGATGAAAAGCCTGAGGCAGACAACGGCTATGTAACGCTTGTCAATGTGCGGGAGGAAAACGGTGAGCTTAAAGAGTCTTCCGAACGTACCGGGCGCTGGGCCTGGAAGCATGTACACCAGGCAGATGGCTCTGTGGACTATGTTGAGCTGAAGGGTGAAGTGGTATTTAACGGCGTGGACTTTGGGTATACGGATGATAAAATCGTGCTTCATGACGTGAAGCTCTATGCAAAACCGGGACAGAAAATCGCTTTCGTCGGCTCTACCGGAGCAGGGAAGACGACGATCACAAACCTGATCAATCGTTTTTATGATATTCAGGACGGAAAAATACGCTATGACGGCATTAACATTAATAAAATTAAGAAAGCAGATTTGCGCCGTTCGCTTGGTATAGTGCTCCAGGATACGCATTTATTTACCGGAACAGTAAAAGAAAATATCCGGTTCGGAAAGCTGGATGCGACTGATGAGGAGGTTATCGCGGCGGCAAAACTGGCAAATGCGGACGGATTTATCCGAAGGCTTCCAAAAGGATATGACACGATGCTGACCGGAGACGGGGCGAACTTAAGCCAGGGGCAGCGACAGCTTCTCGCGATCGCGAGGGCGGCTATCGCAGATCCGCCGGTACTGATCCTGGACGAGGCAACCAGCTCCATTGACACAAGGACGGAGCGTATTGTGCAGGAGGGTATGGAACGCCTGATGCACGGAAGAACAACATTTGTTATTGCCCACAGGCTTTCCACTGTCAGAAATTCAGACTGTATCATGGTTCTTGAGCAGGGAAGGATCATCGAACGCGGCACTCATGACCAGCTGATTGCAGAGCAGGGGAAATATTATCAGTTATACACGGGAAATGCAATCACTGCGTAAATCATTAAAAACGGAGGAAATATATGAAATCGTTTGTCATATGTGACGCAAAACGCAAAGTTATGGTTTCAGCTCCTCATGCAGTGACTCAGATACGGGAAGGAAAAGAAAAATATGCGGAACCGGAAACGGGGAAAATGGCGGAAATACTGTATGAACGTTACGATATTCCGTGCATTATCAAAGTGAATAATCATGGGGATGATGCGAACTACGATATAGAAAGTGATTACCGGGATGCTTTGGAGTCATATATCAACGCGCATTCGGTAGAGGTGCTGCTCGACCTGCATCAGATGTCACAGGAGCGAAAAATGGATCTGTGCATCGGAACGGGGAAGGGAAGGAACATTTACGGCAGGACGGACATTTTAGATGTGATTCAGAATACGTTTGTCGAAATCCTCCCGGGACCGGTTATGACAGATGAACCGTTTTCTGCTTGTTATCCATACACGGTCAGTTCATCAGTCTCACGAAAATGCAAGATCCCCTGTTTCCAGCTGGAATTCAATTCACGTATCTTTCAAAAAAACGGGACGGCAGAAGAGCTTTGCGAAGCAATTGATAAGGTCTGCCGGTATGTGGAAGAAAATGCTGATTAGGAGGAATCACAAATGAATGGATGGCTGATCGTGAATGCCTATGTGAGAAGTGAAAAGTTCTGCGAGCTGTTTGAAATGCTTGTGCAGGCGGGGAAGTCTCAGGACTGCATGCTGGAGATAAAGACAAATGAAGAGATATGGCGTCTCCTTGCTGTCCATAACTATCAAATAAAAAAACAATTGGAAACAGTAGATTTTATCATTTTCTGGGATAAGGATCTGACACTTGCGCAGGTGCTGGAGCAGCAGGGAATCCGCTTGTTTAATTCGGCAGAAAGTATTGCTGTATGCGATGACAAGTCACAGACGCAGATTGCGCTGCTTGACAAAAATATCCGCATGCCGAAAACTGTTTTTAATCCTAAAGTCTTTCCGTCTGCCGGATGGCCGAACAAAGATTATTATCTTGATATGGCACAGACTCTTGGGTATCCCTGTATCGTCAAAGAATGTTTCGGTTCCTTCGGGCAGCAGGTCTACCTTGCGTATGATGACAAAGAGTTGTTGGAGATTATCCGGAAAAACTGGCCGGGGAGCTTTATCATGCAGGAGTACATTGCATCATCAAGGGGAAGGGACATCCGGGTACAGGTGGTAGGGAAGAAAATCGTTGCCTGTATGTATCGCTATAATGACAATGATTTTCGGGCAAATGTCACAAACGGAGGCAGTATGAAACCGTATCAGGTGAATGAAGCCCAGGCAAAGATGGCGCTGGATGTCTGCAGGGAGCTGGGGCTTGATTTCGGAGGGATTGACATTATGTTCGGTGAAAATGACGAGCCGGTTTTCTGTGAGGCGAACTCCAATGCCCATTTCAAAAACCTGTATGACTGTACCGGAATCAATGTGGCGGATGAGCTGATTGCCTATATCAGGCAGGAGATGACCCATGCTTTTTAGGTGGCACGTAATAAAATGTGAAGAAAAGAGAGAAAAATATGACCTGGTGGCTGTTGTATGACGGAAAAGATGTGGAACGGAACCGGACGTATATTGACCGGTATTTCAAAGCCTGCGAAAAACGCGGGATTGAGCTGGAATTTATTATTGAAGATGAACTGACAATAGAAATGAATAACAGCGAAGTGTGTTTCCTGAAGAACAAAAAAGTAATCAGGACACCGGATGCCGTGATCAACCGGACGAGAAATTATTATCTGGCGGTACAGCTCGAGCAGCTTGGACTTCGTGTATATAATAATTCTCAGGTCACGCTGCTGGGAGCACGGAAAGACCTTGCCCTTGCATATGTTCAGAGGCTTGGGTGTGAAATTATGCCGACAGGCACCGGAAGCTTTGTCCGCAGCTTTCCGTGCGTGCTGAAGACTGTGGACGGGCACGGTGGGACGGAGGTATGTCTGGCGGATGATGAAGAAGCATACCGGAAATATGTCAAAAGCATATCCGGCAGGACGTATATTTCTCAAAGTGTAGCCTCAGACACGGGAAAGGATCTTCGGGTCTATGTGCTTGGCGGCAAAGTTATTGCATCTATGCTCCGGGTGTCAAAAAACGATTTCAGGAGCAATTTCTGTCTTGGTGGGGCAGCAGAGATCTATCATCTGACAAAAGAGGAAGAACAGACAGTGCAGAAGATCATACGGTCATTGAAAATAGATTTCTGCGGAATTGATTTTATCTTTCATCAGGGAAGAATGATATTTAATGAGATTGAAGATGTGGTCGGCTCAAGAATGCTGTATATTCTGACAGATATTGATGTCGTGGAAATGTATGTGGATTATATCAGACAGAAATCGGCAGATCATCTGCAGGACTAAGAAAAGATTATTATAATCATAAGGGACAGAGAAATCCGGAAATCAGGAGGAAGGTACAGGATGATCAGATTATCTTTGAAATTTTTCAACTATGTTCATGGATTTTCCATATCAGAGAAGAAATATCGTGGAGATGTGACGGAAAAACTGTCGGTGTTTTTACATACAGATGAAAACGTATCCGAAGTGACGGTGATTTTGCCGGGCTGGGAATCAGAAGAAAGCAATCCTGCGGAAGAATTGGTGAGACAGTCAGTCTCAGGTCAGGCAGAGGTGGTCTCTACGGTGTTTGACCGGAATGAAAAAGTGATGATTCTCGTTCCGGAGGATATTAAAGGATATGCAGCAGTCATGGACTGCATCAGTGTTGTCTGGAATTATTCTCTTCTTATTATGCATCCGGAATTATTTTATGGCTGTTATACCGCCAGGCTGCGTAACGCCAGAAGGCTTGTGTATCAGCCTACGGACAGCGTGACTGTTTTCCGCGACAGCCTGATACAGCGGGTAGCCGGATGTGACATGGTGGAATTTTTACAGGCAAATTTAAAAACAAATGCCAGGATTGTGATCGTTAATCCTCAGAAATGCATCTGGGAAGAGGGCCTGATAAACCTGGTTGAAAAAGAGGAAAAGGCAGACGGTGAAAACATTTTTTACACATATACTGCCGAGGGAAATAAGATGGATATTGAACAGGGAGATCCTATATTGGACGGAAGGATCGACCTGACTCCTCATCTGAAAAATACGCTGGAATTCGGCGGGGCATTTGAAGAGGATTATGAACAAAATGCCGTGATTATGTTTTTAAAACCGATTATATTTGACAAAGTCGGTGTCCAGCAGGCATCGCAGATTTTAAAGAAGAACGTGTTGGTGGATTCAGTATATAAAAGCAGTATTAATCGGGACTTTTTCATATACAGCATGATTCATATGGAAACCGGGTCAAGGTATATATGTAATACATCCAATGTGCAGTTTCGCAGGCCGGATTCTACTGTTTCCCCGGGAATCGTGCAGCTGAATCTTGAGCAGAGAAATCTTCTGGCAGTCAAGCCTCCTAATGAACTCAGCGAGAAAATGAGAGATATGCTGAAAGTATACGGGGAGGAAGAAATACAGAAGATTTATTACAGGAAGAGGCAGGAAGAAGCGGACGGAGATATCGAGCAAAGCTCCCTGACATATGCACAGAAGGAAAAAGTAAGAGGCAGACTTAAGAAACTGGGATATGAAACGATCTATATGTATCCTGTTCTCTCTTCCTTCGGAACAAAGCATAAAGACAGAGGGCCTGACATACGGGCGGCATGGGAAAAAGGCATGGAGATTACTGTGGGGCAGAAAATTATCGAAATGAAATGTGCCCGGCCATACAACATAGATGAAGAAAACAGAATTGTCAGATTATCGTCTGATAATATTCTGATTCTGGGACTGGAACCGACGGATCAGGTGATTATCCGATATCAGGGGAGAAGAACAAAAGCCCGTGTTCTTGCATATGATCTGGATAATGAATGGGTGGAGATTACCAACACGAATCATTTGTTGGAAGATGAAAAGTCAGAGATCGAGTTCCTTGTCGGGATTCCCCGCTGCATCAGAGAAGAGCTCGATATTCCATATATAGATATCAATATAGAGATAGAAAGAGATACCTCCTATCTTTTCAAAAAGAACCTGAATATCCAGTTTTTGCCGCTTCTTGCGATGCTGTTTACGATATCCGATTATTGTATCAACTATTTTGCTGAAATACCGATGCCGTTGTGGCTTAGAATACTCTTCCCGATATTCCTGACTATTCTGATGTCTCCGCTGGTGTGCTGGTTTATGTTTTCTGCTGAACGAAGCAAGGTGCAGACAACCGAAACGAATATGGTATCAGATAAACAAAAAAGAAAAAATCAGGATATATGATTGCAAAGTCTCAAATTGTCTGATAAATTATTAATATACGAAATATGATTCGTCGGCAGGCGGAACGGAAGATGATACAGTGCCTGCCCGGTGCAGAGATACACCTGAATCAGAATTTTTTGTAAAGCAGAAGGAGGCGCGGCTTATGAAAGTAGAAGTTGCAATTATTGAAAAGAAAGAGGATCTGGCTAATTTAAAACCATACTCCGTAGACTATCCTTTATGGGGAACAAAATATTATCCGCCGATGACATTTTATATCGGGTTCATCCCGGACGATTCATTTTATATCAGAATGATCTGTGAAGAGTCCAATCCGCTGCGTACATATAAGAACGTCAACGGTCCGGTTTACAAAGACAGTGCGATGGAGGCATTTCTTATGTTTGAACCGCCGATGTCCAGCGGGAAAGCTACTGTATACCTCACTCTGGAGGCAAATGCAAACGGTGCGATGCTTGCGACCTATGGCGAGAAACGAATGTACCGTACTTATTTCCTCGGCGCAGACCATGCCGCATTTGAGTGCAAGGCAAAGATGGAAGAGAACAGCTGGAGCGTGGATATGAGAGTGCCGGTGCGGATACTGGAAAAGGTTTACGGTCCGCTTGACCTCGGTGAGGGAAGCTATTTTACCTGTAACTTCTTCAAAGTGTCCGAGCATGTGCCGATTGAACATTATGTGGCGTTTTCACCGATCAGGACCAGCATTCCGAGCTTCCATCTGACAGAATATTTCGCGGAGGCGGAGATTGTAAGGCAATATACTGAATAAGCGAAAAAGAAAACAGAATAGATGATTGTTTGAGGGAGACAGCATATGAACGTCTCCCTCCTTCTTTTTATCTTAGTCCTATTCACATATTTTTCATAATTTCATCAAAGTTTAATCACATCCTATAGGCTAGAATAAATGCATCTGATAATTATGAGGAGGTATCGTATGTATATTTTGAAAAATGCCTGGCGGAGCGTGGTACGCTCTAAGGGCAGAAATATTTTGATCGGTGTGATTGTGCTTGTAATCGCGGTTTCTTCCTGCGTGGCACTTTCAATCCGTCAGGCGGCGGAGAATGTAAGGGAAAGCAGTATGGAGTCGCTGGAGATCACGGCACAGATTTCGGTTAACCGCCAGGCGATGATGTCACAGATGCAGGACAGGGAGTCTATGCGACAGGCAATGGTGAATATGGAAGGGCTTTCTCTTGAGGAAATGGAGCAATATGCTGACAGTGAATATGTGAAGAGTTTTTACTACACGGCTTCTGCTTCCATGAATGCTGGAGGAGAGTTGGAAGCAATCGATACGACCGGAGTGACAGAGACAGAGTCTGCCGACAGCACTACGGCACTCGAAGGTGACCAGAATATGGGTGGCTTTGGCGGTGATAGAGGCTATTTTGGAGCAGAGTCCGGCGGCATGAAAGGCGGCCGAATGGGAATCCAGGGAGATTTTACTGTGACAGGATACAGCTCCGATGAGGCGATGACGGCATTTGTAAATGGGTCAAGTACAATTACTGACGGAGCGATGTTTGCGGAAAATGATACGGATATGGGATGTGTCATCAGTGAAGAACTTGCCACTTACAACGGATTGGAAGTAGGGGATGAAATTGTTCTGGTCAATCCGAATCAGGAGGAAGAGGAATATACTTTCAGTATAACGGGAATTTACAGCAGTACGGAGACGGCAGATTCCGCCGGAAATATGATGAGCGGATTTTCTGCGGCATTTGATTCTGCAAATCTGATTTATACAAGTTATGATAATCTGAAATCTGTAGCAGAAGCTTCTGCGGAGAATGCTGTAGTCACAACCGATGAATATACCGGAATGGAATCCTCCACAGAGCTTAGGACGCAGCAGATGGGCACGTATACTTTTGCGGACGTGGAGTCATATGAAGCATTTAAAGAAGAGACGGAAGCAGAGCTGGGAGATTCATATACGGTAACTTCCAATGATGTCACGGCATATGAGCAGAGCCTTCTGCCGCTGGAAAATCTCAGTAGATATGCAGGGTATTTCCTGGCTGTCATTCTGATTATCGGAGGTATCATCCTTATTGTATTTAATATTTTCCAGATTCGTGAACGGAAATACGAAATCGGTGTTCTTGCAGCTATCGGTATGAAAAAAGTGAAAATTGCAGTTCAGTTCATACTGGAACTTCTTGTTGTTACATTTGCAGCAATTATCATCGGGACAGGAATCGGTGCAGTGGCATCAGTTCCGATAACCAATCAGCTTCTTGCAAAGCAGGTGGAAGCAATATCGGAAAACGCGCAGGAACAGACCCGGAATTTTGGAAGGGAAGCCGGAATGTCAGGCGGTAAAATGGGAATGATGCAGGGCGGCGACATGGCACCGGCACGTGACACAGAAGCAACAATGCCGGAAGTCGGCATGTTCGGCAGCAATACATATATCAGCCAGATCAGTTCAGCGACAGACTGGACGGTGGCATTACAGCTTGTCGGAATTGGAATTCTGCTGACAATCCTGTCGGGAGTCGTGGCGGTTATCTCTATTTTGCGGTATGATCCGCTTCGGATTTTGAGTAGCAGATGATATCAGGATAGAAATTAAAAAAATTGGAGGACAAAAATGAGTGTATTGAGGCTGGATAATGTTTCCTATCACTATGCAGGAACAAATAAAATGGTAATTAAGAATATGTCTTATGAATTTGAAAAAGGCAGTGTTTACAGTATTGTCGGGAAATCCGGTTCGGGAAAAACAACCCTTCTTTCCCTCCTGTCAGGGCTTGCATCCCCGCAGAGCGGGAAAATCTACCTGAATGACGAGGATATTGAGCAAATAGATAAATATGAATACAGAAGCCGCTACGTGGGCGTTGTTTTTCAGAGTTTTAATCTCCTGCCGAAGCTGACTGCCGTGGAAAATGTAATTCTTTCCATGGAAATCGCAGGGAAGAAATACTCGGATAAAAGAGCACATGCTATGGAATATCTGAAAAAAGTACATCTTGAGGAAGAAGAGGCGGACAGAAGGATCTTGAAGCTCTCCGGAGGACAACAGCAGAGGGTCGCAATCGCAAGGGCGCTCTCATTTGACCCGGAAATCATCCTGGCAGATGAACCGACCGGAAATCTGGACCAGGAAAACCAGAAGGAGATCATACAAATATTCAAAGAACTTGCACATGAAGAACAAAAATGCGTCGTACTTGTCACACATTCCCCGGATGTGGCGAAAGCATCAGATGTGATATACAGATTATAAATAGGAGAAATATATACCTGAAACACACGGGCTACACATATCAGTCCCATACAAAAGCCCCGGAGCAAACCACTTGCCCCGGGGCAATTTTCCTTTACAATGGTTTGGATTCTTAGTATAATATTTTGTAACAGCTCAGCCATAAGCAGTATTGTGGGCGAGTCATGCTTGCCTGAAAGAGCCTACAATACTGCTTATGAGCGGAGCGCCCGAGAATGAGCAAAAAGAGCCTTGAAGAGGCGAGGAAGCACCGAAGGTGCGTTTTGCGAATG
>SFGN01000052.1 GCA_004556565.1 Lachnospiraceae bacterium
TAACTGTATTTGGCATAATAGACTTCCTCCCGCAAGTCTATTATAACAGATATCAGCCAATAACGAAACACTTTGTTAATTAAAGTGAATTATACTAGTCTGATGGAAAGCAGCCCAGTAATTCCTGGCAGTCCTTATTTTATTATGGCATATGATACTGCTAAAAAATTGACCGGTATTATAGACCAAACGGGCGTACTAGCACTTGAAGTATCGGATGAACATTTGGAAGATGTCTTGTCAGCAGTTCAGAAAATTGCGGATGAAAATGGAAAAATTGAAGTGAACACGATCAAACAGACAATATCAAGTATTCAAAAGTATTACGATCCATCCATAAAAACCTTTTATATGATTTCAGTAATTTTGTTCGTTTTTGGAGCAATAAGCCTAATGAATATACTGATGGTGGACTTTCAGAATAGGAAGCGTGAGTTTGGGTTGTATGAGGCTGTGGGGACAACACAAAATCAACTTAAAGGAATGCTGAACAGAGAGATTGGTATTTATCTTTCCGGTTCATTGATAATTTCCCTTTTGGGAGGCAGTGTTTTAAGTGCCATTGTATGCGAACAACTGGATGCTGTAAATCATTGTATTACTTTAAAACTCCCGTGGATATTTCTGTTATTACTGATTGCTGTACTGGTGGTAATGTATTTTGTTTTTTCAATGTATGCAAAATCGGAGCTGAAGAAAACGAGTATTCTTTCTGCTATACGAGATGAGTAAATGTTAAGCTACCGAGTTTTGATTGAAACTGAATCATAGGGAGTGATAACTAATAGGAAAAATCCTTATACTAACATTTTCGGATTCGGAAGAACCCATCATGGATAAAATCCTGACAGCAGTGGAAGGTGAGTCGACAATGGAACATATCGCAAATCGTCACACACCATCTGTACTCACCTTCCCCAACCTGGAAATCCGCATCAACGAACAGACCGTCTACCATAATGGCATTCCCGTACCTCTCACCCACCATGAGTTCTTTGCCTTACTCTACCTAGCCCAACATCCCACCTGGGTTCTTAGCAAAGAGCAAATCTACGAAGCGGTCTGGAAAGCGGACCCGGAGCATTGCGGGGCGGCAGTGGCGAATGTGGTGTATTCGCTCAGACGCAAGATCGGAGACGGATACATTGAAACGGTGGTTGGGAGCGGGTATCGGTTTGTGGGGGAAGAATAGAGTCATAATTAGTTTGACTATCTTGGAAATTATGGTATATTAAGCTAAAGAATTTGGATATGTGAG
The DNA here is from genome assembly GCA_004556565.1 of Lachnospiraceae bacterium. Taxonomy (GTDB): domain Bacteria; phylum Bacillota; class Clostridia; order Lachnospirales; family Lachnospiraceae; genus Schaedlerella. Next base: position 1,259 of record SFGN01000052.1, read on the forward strand.
GCAAATAGAATGAATTTTAGATTGGCTGTTATGCAAGATTTACCACGGCTTAAGGCTATGTATAAGGATATAATTCAGAATATGAATAACAATCAAATACAGATATGGGATGACATATATCCGTGTGAGTTTTTTGATGAGGATATTAAAAATAACCGCCTTTATGTTCTGTACAGTAATGAAGAACTTATTTCGGCATTTGTCTTGTGTGATACAAATTTAGGCGAAAAATCTGTAGAATGGCAAGATAATCAGCGTAAATCTTTGTATTTAGACCGACTGGGAGTAAATGTAAATTATTCAAGAATGGGAATAGGCAGTCTGATGCTTGATAAAGCAAAAGAAGTTGCCCAAAATTGTGGTGCTGAGTATTTGAGGCTTTTCGTTGTGGATATAAATGTGCCTGCCATTCACTTGTATATTAAGAATGGTTTTATAAGAGCAAATGGTATTTATGATGAAGTTATAGATAAAGATTTGGTTTTACATGAATATGGATTTGAAGCAGCACTTTGACTGTAGTGGATTCAGCCTATCAATCGAAAAAATTGATTAATTCATGTTGCTACAGAATGATATCGAATAAGCAATTTGAATTTTGAGGTGTGAAATGATACGTTTAATGGAGATAGGCGATCTTGACATTGTGGGGGAGATTGTTAATGGTGATTGGAAAAATATATACAGTTCTTATATAAATCCGGATTTGTTGTCCCTCGAAGGCTGTAAAAAAAGAAAAAGGAAATTGAGGCAGAGTTGCTTTCTGGCAGTCTGGCAAATTATGTTTATGAAGATGATGGAATTGTAAAAGCGCTGTTGACGTTTGGACAAACTGCTGATTCTGATAAAAGTGGTGCTTTTGAAATCTGGCGTATTTATGTTTCGCAGGATTTTCAGGGAGTGGGAATTGGAAAAAGCCTGCTTACATTTGCAGAAAAACAGGCAATGTTATCTGGTTTTCAAGAAATTATTATTTGGGCGTTTAAGGAGAATTTCAAGGCAGTTTTATTTTATAAGCGCAATGGATATGTAGAAGATAAAGTAATGAACTTAGGAGATCCTTACTGTGCAGAAGGTGTACGGTTTTGCAAAAGGCTGGAAAAGAGTTGATGTATAAGACAGTAAGCGGACCCGGAGCATTGAGGGGAGGCGGTGGAGAATGGGGTATATTCCTTTAGACGGAAGATTGAAAATGGATACATAGAAATAGTGGTCGGGAGCGGGTATCGGTTTGTGGGGTAAAAGACAATCCCGGAGGGACTATAAATGCTGCTTTGGGATGCTCACAAATTGAAAGTATCGTTGAGTTTATATTGACAAAATGCTATAATGGCATTGATTTTACAGAACGAAAGAGGTGAGCTTATGCGTGCCGATAAAAAAGGTCAAAATGAAGCTTGGCTCCATGCAAAACCAGTAGACAGCGACATTTGCATGGAGTAATTATGGTCGCTTGATCAATTATGCTGGTTTTGCAACTTGACTATTTATAATCAAGGAGGGAGCCTGCATGAAATATATGAATGCGAAAGATATTCTTCCAGATTTGTTGGTTAAGGAACTGCAGGATTACATACAGGGAGGCTATCTATATATACCTGCGAGTGAAAATCAGCATCGATGTTGGGGAGAGGTGTCTGGATATAAAGAAGAATTACGGCAAAGAAACAATGAGATAGTCGAGGCGTATAACGATGGTTCTTCTATCGAATGTCTTGCTGAAAAATACTGTCTTTCTATTTCTGGTATTCGGAAAGTCATTTATCGGAAATAATAAATAGGGGCTGCTGTATGCGGCCTCTTTCTTTTACCCTAAACGTTACCGAAACGTTCTGTAGATTGCTATGATAAAAAAAGCCAGGTAAAATATGAGCAAACAACAGAAAGTATGAGGTAAATCAAATGGCTAACTCGGAAAAAATATATCCTCGTTCAGGGGATAAAGAAACAGTGTATTTAAAACCGGTTATTTCAAATCCTAATATATCAGTTGGCGAATTCACCATGTATAATGACTTTGTTAATGATCCGATGCAATTTGAAAGAAATAATGTGTTGTATCAGTACCCGATTAATCATGACAAATTGATAATTGGTAAATTTTGTTCGATTGCTTGTGGTGCAAAGTTTATTTTTAACAGTGCAAATCATACCTTATCTTCGATCTCCACATATCCGTTTCCGATTTTTTTTGAAGAATGGGGTTTGAATATCAAGGATGTTGCTGCTGCATGGGACAATAAAGGAGATATTATAATTGGCAATGATGTTTGGATTGGATATGAGGCAGTAATCATGGCTGGTGTTACCGTTGGCGACGGTGCGATTATCGGAACTCGTGCCGTTGTTACAAAAGATGTACCACCATATACAATCGTAGGTGGTGTGCCAGCGAAACCAATAAGAAAACGCTTTGACAATGAAACTTTAGATGAACTACTTAAAATAAGATGGTGGGATTGGCCAGAAGAAAAGATAGCAAGAAACATTCAGGCTATCCAATCTGGTTGTTTAAAACAGTTGCAAGGATAAGAAAAAATGAGGGCAAAGAAGACTATGATAAAAAATAGGCGGTATAGAATGATAGTTACAATGAAAGTTGTATCACTTCTTTTTCTGATAATAGTTTGTATAGGCGGAATAATGGTAGTTTCTAATAAAGAAAAGTACGAAAGCAAAAATTACTCATTTTCTGATTCTATGGACAAAAGCGAGTTTGAAAAGATGTTGGATACAAATGAAATTCCCTACAGAATACGTTCGACTGATACCATATCTGTGACAAAAGACTATATAGATGAGGCTGATAAAGTCTATAATATTATCTTTGAATAAAGTTGTAGATTATGAAAAATTACCGTTTGTCGCCCCTGTTCTTTTATACATAATGGGCAGGACAAGCCCGCCGACAAAACGAGGTTCGGTGGGCTGCGTTCCCACGCTCTCATTTCACTCTGGATTTCGTTTTGAAGTTTAGAGGGATTTTTATGTGCAGGCATAATGAAATAGGTGATCTCTCATCCGGGAATAAAGATGTTTCATGGAGAAGCAATTACAGTGGGGAGTTTCAAATTTATCATATTTTGCTGAAAAGTTTTCAAAATACTAGCCCATTCATAACTCATCCATAACTTATCCGAAAGTCGGTGTGCTTTATAATGGCAGAAAATGAGAGAAACTCAAAAAAGATAGGTTGAAATACCATGTTACCATTTGGTTTACATGGATTTTGGAGGGTGTTTCTTTCATTTGACAGCAGGATATTTTATAATCAGCCTATCCTATAGGAATCAAATCAGAAAAAGGTGGTTGATATTTATGGTTGAATTTGGTGAGAAACTAAAAAGGGCAAGAGAAGAAAAAGGGATGACGCAGCAGACCTTGTCGGATTATCTCTATGTTACCAGACAGGCCGTGTCCCGTTGGGAATGTGGGGCGCGGTATCCAGACCTCTTGACAGCTAAGAAATTATCAGAAGTATTAGGGGTATCTCTGGATGAGTTGCTGTCTGGCGAGGAAGTGAAAAAGTGTGTTGAAAAGAATCCGGTTGTGGAGTCTCCCACTATATGCCGAGTACAATCTGCTTTATACGCCTTTGCTGGAATAGCATATTTGCTTATGGGCATTTTCGCAAGTCGATTTATGATACTGGAACTTCCACAGGCGGAACCACAGGTGATAGGATATGGAATATCTTATTTCTTGGGATATGTGCTGATTACGCTGCTGCTTTTTTGTGGGCTGGCATTTTCCATTCGCGGGAAATTAACACCCAAAAAGACAGGAGTAATTATGGCTGCTTATTTTGGATTGCAAATATTATCAAATATTTTTGAGCTTATGCAGGCACCGGGGATATGGCCGTCTGTCTTTCAGGGTATTATTTTCCTGCTTTGTATTGCGGTTATTGTCGGGTATTATTTCCAACCGAGAAGGCTTTCTCCGATACCGGTATATTGTGTTGCTGTATTTGGATTGATAAGAAGCGCCATCATGTATTTTCAGATGTTGCAGTTTGAGAATGACTTTGCATTTGTTGTGAGAACCATATGGCTGTTAGCGGTTGCAGGATATATGAGCATAATGGCATACCAGGCATATGCATTAGAGAAAAAATGGCGAATGGCTGTAAAATAGGTAACTCAAGCGTTAAAGGAGGGCATCAATGTCAGTACAAATGAATATAGAACGTCAGCCTATCATCCAGCAAGGGGATCTCACTATTGATCCACAGTGCTGTATGGTCACATTGGCCGGAGAGGAAATCAGTCTGTATCCTAAAGAATTTGATGTCCTTCATCTGCTTGTGCAGTATCCCGGTTGGGTGCTTTCTCCTGAACAGATTTATGAAGCTGTTTGGAAGGAGAACGTGGCTGGCTGTGAGCGTGTGGTCTATAACGTGGTTTGCCAGCTTAGAAGGAAACTGAAGAACCCGGATATGATTCGGACGGTTATCGGGAGAGGATATAAATTTGTGGGATAATGTAACGTCCTGGAGTAGCAATTATAAAATGCTGCTCTGGGGCGTTTTGTAGTTTGGAAAGAATTCAGGCGATAATTGTTATGACAAAAGTATCGATTTGAGTTGATAGTCTTGCCGGTCTATGGTACTATGCGATTTGTATATTTCGAGCATAAGAAATATAATAGAGGGCAGTACAAGATCAGGAGACCAGTCATGGATGGATATATGACACTTAGGGAAGCAAGCGAAAAATGGGGTATCACGGCCCGGATGGTAAATTATTATTGCTCATCGGGCAGAATCAAAGGTGCGGTAAAGGTATCGACTTTATGGCTGATACCAGAGGATGCAGAGAAACCCGCAGATAAACGGAAGAAAGACAATACAACGATGGAGGTGCAGCTGTGAAATTATTATTAGTGGAAGATGATATGGAAATAAGCCAGATGCTGAAAGACTACTTGAAGGCGGAAAATTATGAGGTGATTTGTGCTGCGGATGGAGAAGAAGCATGTGAGAAATTCGACAGTGGTTCTTACAGCCTTGTTTTGTTGGATTTGATGATTCCAAAAATCAGCGGTATGGAAGTCATGCAGCATATCCGGCAGAGCAGCACGGTTCCGATTATTATTGTGTCTGCAAAAGATACAGATGCGGATAAGACTCTCGGCCTGGGACTTGGGGCAGACGATTATATTACGAAACCATTCTCGGTGACAGAAGTGTTAGCCCGTATTAAGGCAAATATCCGAAGAAGCACCCAATACTCGAAAACGGCAGGACCGGAGAATGAAGTGCTTGTGATTGGAGATTTGGTTATGAACCTGACGAATTATACCGTGACAAAAAAGAATGTGGAAGTAGATCTGACAGCAAAAGAGTATGAAATACTGAAACTGCTCATCCAGAACCCAAAGAAGGTATATACCAAAGAGCAGATGTATTCCCTGATCTGGAATGACGCATATCTGGGAGATGAAAATGCGGTCAATGTCCACATCAGCAGGTTAAGAAACAAGATTGAGGATAATCCAAGAACTCCGAAATATGTCATTACCGTATGGGGCATCGGGTATAAGTTAGGAGATTTATCATGAGTGATGCAACGATTATCTTTTTCCTGTCTGTTTGTATTGTAGTGCTGATCTGTATTGTTTTGTATCAGCAGTTTGCTTTCCGGACAGGGACGCAGGGCAAATTAAAGGAAATCAGTCAGAAACTGGAGGAAATTCAGGATACGGACAGTGATGAGAATGTGATGGTTTTTACGGACAACAAGGTTCTTATGGATTTAGCGGCGCAGATCAACCGTCTGCTGGAGAACCAGAGAAAGGTCAAGGTGGATTTCCGGCGTTCCGAGATTGCCTCAAAGAAAATGCTGTCCAATATCTCTCATGATATAAAGACGCCTATGACAGTCATATTAGGATATCTGGAGATTATGCGGCTGAACTGTTCAGGGAAAAATGAGATGCTTTTGAAAGTGGAGCAGAAGACCCGGAGAGTCATGGAACTGATTAATCAGTTTTTCACGCTGGCGAAGCTGGAGGCCGGGGATACAGATATTGAGATTACAAATATTGATGTCTGTGAGGCTTGCCGGGAGAATGTGCTGGATTTTTATGAATTGCTTACACAGAAGGAATTTGAAGTAGAAGTTGATATCCCCGAAGAAGCGGTCTTTATCCGGGGAAACAAGGATGTCTTGCAGAGGATTTTGTTCAATCTCCTTTCCAATGTTGTACGGTATGGGACCGACGGAAAGTATATGGGAATATTCCTACGGTCAGATAAGAAATACATTTATATCGATGTGGTGGATAAGGGAAAAGGGATTGACAAGGCATTTGCACAGAATGTATTTGAGCGGTTGTTTACCATGGAAGATTCCAGAAACCGGGAGATACAGGGGAACGGCCTGGGGCTGACTATCGCGCAAAATCTCGCACACCAGCTTGGCGGGGAGATTACCCTTGACAGCGAGCCGAACGTAAAAACTACTTTTACGGTGAAACTGCGGAGATTCGCTTATTAAATTTCCAAGAAAGAAATTCGTAAGAATTAGTCAAGAGTTTTGAAAATCTTAGCCGCTAGAATGGTAGCAGAAAGGAGGCAGACAATATGCCATATATTTTACAGACAAATGGGCTTACAAAAGCCATTGGCGGCAAAAATCTTGTAACCAATGTGTCCATGCACGTTAAGAGGGGCGAGATTTATGGTTTTCTAGGTCCCAACGGTGCTGGCAAAACCACAGTAATGAAGATGCTGACGAACCTATGGAAACCGACAGAGGGCAGCATTGAACTGTTTGGACAAAAACTTACACCGACTTCTTATGGGGTACTGAAGCGGATGGGGAGCATCATTGAGTTTTCGACCTTTTACGATCATTTAAGTGGAAAAGAAAACCTTGCCCTCCATTGTGAGTACATGGGATACTACAATCCCGGAAGCATAGAGAATGCTCTGGAGATGTTAAATCTGACAGATGCAGAGAAAAAGCCGGTACGCAGCTACTCATTAGGTATGAAACAGCGGTTAGGGATTGCCCGTGCCATACTTAGTAAGCCGGAATTGCTCATTCTGGATGAGCCGACAAATGGACTTGATCCGGCGGGTATGAAGCAGATCCGGGATTTATTGAAAATGCTTTGTACGGAATACGGGATCACAATTGTTGTATCCAGCCACATTCTTTCGGAGATTGAGAGCATTGCGGATACAATTGGCGTCATCAATCATGGCGTGCTTATGAAAGAAGTTACCATGAAAGAAATATCAGAAATGAGCCTTGCCTACATTGAATTAAGCGTTATCAATACAAAGAAGGCTTCCTATGTGTTGGCTGATAAAATGGGTCTTGACAATTTTAAAATTGTGGAGGATGGAAAGATCCGGATTTATGACCATCGTATATCCACACAGGAATTGTCAAAGGTTCTGGCACTGAATGATGTAGAGATTGTTGCCATTGGTAAAAAAGCAGAGACTCTGGAAGACTATTTCCTGAAAATGACGGCGGAGGTGTAGTAGCAATGTTAAAGTTAATCAAACTCGAATGGAAAAAGAACAATATCGGAAAATATGTCCGTAATGCGGTGATTCTTGCGGGACTCCTTTGCCTTTTCATTTTTGCACTGGCTTATTTCGGAATTGCCAATGATCCGGATACGGGGGTGCCGGATGCGGCACCGGGGAATGAAATGATTTCATCCTCCATTGAACTGTTTACCAGTATGTCCTTTCTGATTTTTACAAGCGTGATGCTGGCATCCTTTATTGTCACGGCATATAAAAACAAAACGATGAACCTGATGTTTTCCTATCCGATCAAGCGGCAGAAGATATTGGTCTCCCAGATGCTGGCAGTATGGATTTTTAACTTTATTGCATTGGTTCTGACAAAAGTGCTGATTTATGGATGCGTTTTGGCAGGTTCCCATTTTATGACATCTGCGTTCCCGCTTGATTTTAACATGGCAAGTCTGTCGTTTTATGTGCAACTTATCCTAAAGTCAGTGGTAATCGTAAGCATGAGTTTTATTGCACTATTCATTGGTCTTGCTATGAAGTCTTCAAAAGCAACAATTATTTCGTCTTTCCTGCTAATCTTTTTGACACAGGCGAATATAGGTGATTTTACGATGAAGAATAATCTGGTTTTCCCGGTGATCCTGACTTTGGTATCTTTGGTATTTGCAGTACTGTCAGTATACAATGAGGAAACCAAAGATTTGATGTAGCGGGAAGTGTCTATGAAAATAAAAATATTATTGTGTATGAGCCTGCTGGCAGTATCCTGTTTATACGGATGCGGACAAAAGGAGAAGGTCAGTCTTTCAGAAATATACGATACTGAAAGCATATCCGCCATCAATATGCAAATTGACTCCTGGCAGCTTAAAATCATGACTTCCTCAGATGAAGATGTCCATGTCAGCTTGGATGGCGGAACAGAAAAAGGAGCGAAAGCGCCAATGATTGATGTACAGGATAGCGTGTTGGATATTGTGCAGACGGACAGCGAAGAAAATGCTGTGAGTCAGTTCTCCCTTGGCAAAGAAGGTGAAGTAACTGTATATATTCCCGATGCTCTGAAGGGAGCAGTTACGATTAAGAACGGTTCCGGGGATATGGAAATAGACAGCCTTGTTGCTTCAAAGATCACTATTGATAATTCTTCCGGTTATGCTGAGCTGAATAATGTGACAGCGGAGGCACTTGAAATCTCATCTTCATCCGGGGATGTGAAACTGTCCAATGGCAACATTACGGATTTCCAGATTGACACATCATCTGGCTATGTAACATTGAAAAATACTGTGTCAGAGAATATTTCGATTGCAACGAAATCAGGAGAAGTGAATATATCCGGTTTGGCAGAACAGACAAATGCGGGAATTTCTACGAGTTCCGGGGATATAGGTATCTCATATAAAACACAGCCACAAAATCTTTCCTTTAAAATCTCATCCGGTTCAGATGATGTTTCTGTAAGATTGGACAGTGCTTCTTATACAACGGAAACTTCTGCGTGTAAGCAGGGAAAGATTGGTAATGGCGGCTACAGTTTGACCGTGAATAGTGACAGCGGCACTGTGGTAATTCATTGATGAATTTAATTAAGGTAAATGGGCGGTTGCTGGAACTACTGCTCCTGAATGCATTAAAGGGGAATAAAGCATATGGGTATGAATTGACGAACCGATTTGCTCCGGTTTATAGAATCTCATCGGGAGTAATTTACTTAGCATTGAAATCTTTGTGCGAGAGAGGTTTGATTAGTAGGGACAGTGAATTATCTGCCGGAAGAATTAGAGTCTACTATAGAGAAAGAAGGAGAAGTTTACCGGGATAGCCTTCATAGGAAATTGGAGCAAGAATTGAAAGACCTGTATACTTTTCTCAATAAATGAGATACTGGGCAAGATGAACTGTAGGATGGGATAGATGTTATGTGGCTTAAAGAGTGGATATTGTGCCCTGTTTGCGGAAGTAAAACGAGATTGAAAATACGGGAAGATACGGTACTTGAGAACTTTCCGTTGTATTGCCCGAAATGCAAACAGGAAACGCTAATCAATGTACGAAAAATGAATATGGCTGTTATCAAAGAGCCAGACGCTAAGACGCAGAGCCGATAACCTTTAGATTTGTTTCTAAGGTTGTCGGCTACGTTTGTTTTTGTCACATTCTGTCGAAAAGTTTTTAAAATCATATACCATTCATAACTCATCCATAACTCGTTCATAAGTCGATGGTTTATAATGGCAGATAATGAGAAAAACCAGCAGAAACAAGAAACTCTTGTCCTACTGGTTTCACTCGGAACCGTTCGGTTCATTTTTCTGCTGACGGGTCAGTAACTGTTCTGATAGAAACTCCATTGTGCGAAGAAGGATTTCCTGATTTTCCTTATTGTGTGACTGGAGTTTACCAATAACGCGCTGTGCCAGCTCATTTTCAGATGATACTTTGTCTGGAAAAAGAGAATTAGGGGTAATGCCCAATCGTTCAATCAACAGGGATAAGGTCTCGTAAGAAGGATTTTTCCGTCCTTTTTCAATATCCTGAACGGTTTTTATGGCCAGACCGCACTGATCAGCCAGTTCCTGTTGGGTAAGATCGCAGTTTTTCCTTTCAGATCGGATGCGGTTACCCAAATACATAAGTTTGTCTTTCGGCATAATTGTTCACCTCGAATACATTCTATCGTACCGATTATGGAAAATACATTCCCTTAAAGTATGTATAGAATAGGTGCTATAATGCCGATTTGAAAGGGAATAAACATCCCGTTACTTCGGAATGAGAGTAGAACTGATTTAATGAAATAACGGAAAGCCCTGTTGGGGAGCTAATAAAAAAAACGGCTTCCCGCAGCAGGGCTTATTCGTGTTTGCCATCTGTGGTTTGCCGTAAGGAGAAAACCATGGATGGCATTATTTTTGTGAAAGGGTATAGGTTCCAACCGGGTGGACAATTAAAAAAATCTTAGCATTCGATGCGGAGTCTTATACCTACAAACAGGCATTATATTGCGTGTTCAATGCCTATAATAATACCTATAACGCATATTATTACCATATCCGGAACTATCACGTCAGGAAGCAGCAGGAGCTCCCTGGCGTTTTTCTTTGTCGATTTCTGACGATATTCCACGATCCCTATTGGAGCAGAGGACCTCCGTGTCTGTTATGTGCCTCTATTGAAAATATAGTCCATGAAAAATTTTTGGGCAAAATTTCCGTTTTCATTTCCGATTTTGAAAAGCTGAATTGTTTTAGTTATTTAAAGGGGAAAAAGGGGCATTTCTACTGCCCGGAAAAATTTTTTGAAAAAATTTTGAAAAACCTTTCCGGTTTGGGGTGGGCAGATCTGTCTTAGTAGTTAAAGGGGACAAAAGGACAGTTCTGCCACTCGGAAAAATTTTTTGAGAAATTTTGAAAAACCTTTCCGGTTTTGCATGGGCAGATTCGTCTTAGTAGTTCAAAGGAGGCGATAAGGACCACTCAAAACTGCATAGGAAAGGGGGAACGATCATGTCGGCTCCCTTAAAAGACAAGGACTGCATCATTGCCATATTTGACAGTTTTGCCAAGACTGTGATGAAGAACGAGTGCAGGAATGCAGTGGATGAAGAAAAAAGAAAACGAGAAAGAGAACAGGCGGTGACAGAAAAGCTGCAGTATCTGTTTGAAACACAGGTGCAGGATGATGTCTATCCGTCCGAGCATCTGGTTCTGCAGGGGAAATCCCACATCTGTGTGATTACCAGCGAATGGCTTTACAATGCCATGCTGAAATTATCAGAAACACAGAGGGAGGTGTTGATCCTGGATTTCTGGTATGGGTACACAGATATTGAGATAGCTGAACAGTTTGATGTTACGCCAAGGACAATCTACAACTGGCGGCAGAAAGCGTTTGCTGCCATACGAAACTATCATGAAAGGAACCATTATGAAAGAAAATGAACTTACATATGAGCTGATCTGTGCCGCTGTAAAAGGCGACCGGGAGGCTCTCGATCAAATTTTAATTTACTATGATGATTATATCAACACATTAGCGACAGTGAAGGCCGAGGACGCGCAGGGCAATGAGTACAAGTACGTTGACGGCGATTTAAAGACACGGATTCAGATGAAACTGGTTGATGCGATACCGAAGTGGAGGGGACTTAGAAATGTTGACGACAGATTTATTTGATTTTGCCTTTGTGCCGGACTGGTACGGACAGTTGGACGAGCTATCAAGGATAGCCCTCCCGGAGCCGTGGCGGTTCAGGAAACCAGCCAATGTGACGAAGAACCAGGACACACCCATTTTGGAACGCTATATACATATGATTTTTCGCAAACAATGCATTGAGTTCAATTCAGCAGAAGATGCCAGAAAAGCAGCGCAGTTCTTCCACGTGGAGAACGAGAGGGCCTGTTTCTATACCGGGTTATATAACAGCCGGTATAAGGGGATTTACGCCTTCTTTGATCGGAACCACAAGAAGGACTCCGTGCTGGAATGGTATTTCCGGGGGTTCTGTGACGAACTGTCACCGTGGTTGAGATACATACAGCCTCTGCCGCAGAAACCTTCTTACTATACAGCAAAGCGGGGAGCAGGCTTTAATCCGGACTGGCCGATTAGGGTAAATGTAGAACACATATTAGGGGATACAGAAAATCTGGAGCGGATTCCGGCGAAGATCCGCAAGGCAAAGAACCTGCCGCTTTTGTTTGAAACAGCGGTGGAACTTGGCAGGCGGCGGGCTGTGGTGGAACCGGGGCTTGTGGTGCCGCAGGGATACCAGGGAAAGATTCAGTACCTTCTCCCGGTTTATCTGACGAACATGAAGAAACCGGACCTTGTGATGACGCTGGAAGTGATGGATGGCTACTATATGGGACACACCTGCCTGACTCTGGAGATGGCTTACCTAAACGCCAGGGTGGTTGCAAGGCCGCTGGTCCCGTGGCTGACAGAACTTGTGAAGTAAAGATAAGAGAATAAAGATAGAGAGACGCCCGACAAAGTTAGATGCACATAGGATGGTGCTTTGTCGGGCGCAAAGTAAGAAAATGATTGGCGGTTTATTGTGTACGAATTAATTTATGGACATGGAGGCCAGCAAGGCAATTTTCTCATTCATGAGGTCTATGACATACTGGCCGAGTTCCTCAAGCCATTTGGCATCAATTTCCCAAAAACTTTCCTTATGAAGCTGTATTTCCAGCAACCGCTTCATCTGCCACAGGGTGTCTTGAAACGCTTCCGCCTGGTCAGAAATGCAGGTGGCTTCAATACTGCCCGGTTCCGCAGAGCGGCTGCGGCCGGTGCTTTTATCATATACACGCAGCTTTCCTTCGATGGCGGCCTTCACATACCGTTTGGTTGCATCGTCCATCAGGAGTGTGGCAAAGTACATGGCAAGTCCAGCTTCATCAATAGTTGACGGATAATAGTAGAAGGCCATTTCCAGAAAGTTCAGCAGCTTCTCTACAAGGTATCCCCATTCGTTTGGCTCCCACCTTAAAAGCTCCGGGTGATAAAAATCCTTGTTGTCGATCCGGCAGTGCTGTTCTTCCACATATAACGCGATGGCCTCTGCAATGAATTCTGACCACATCCAGTAGCCTTCCTGTTTTGCACGTTCTGCTGCAAGACCCGGATTATTGAAGCGGTGCAGGTCGTCGGAACGGCATTCATTGTGGATGGCATAATAGTGCCCCAGCTCATGCCAGAGATAGTGGCAGAAATAATCATCCGCAAGCGGTATCTTTTTTGGATCAGGTATGTATTTTTGCCAGATAAGGATGGCATCCCCAAGATCACCATGGATCATCTCCATGATGGAAGTGTAATGCTCCTCATCAATATCCGTCTGGCGGGAACGTAATTTTGCAACGAGCATTTTCCGGGTAGGGAATACGGTCTTGTCACTGACGATATGGATTTCCGGGATAGGTATTGTGTCCATGCCGGGAAAAGGCGGCATAAATCTTTGGAAGATCGCCAGTGCTTCCGGTATCCATGCTTTTATCTGTCTCTGTGTAACCATGGGAGTGCTCCTTTATGTGAAAGTGACCAGTGCTTGGTCAGGATTGATTTTCATTCAATTCTTTTACGCCGAAATATATGATAGTGTTTTCCGTCTTGCTGTAGTCATATACGACGCCATGCATTTCATAGTCGAAATCCATGTCGCTCATGTATTTTAATACATGCGGCTGGTCGGGAGGATAGCAGTCGCAGGTACACCGGGAAAATTCTTCCATACCGGAAAGCTCGTCAATGACGGCACGGATAAGGCTGTCGGCAGCGTTGTAGATATTGGAACCGTATTCAATGGCAGCCAGTTCCGGGCGGACAGGATAAGAGATGCCAGCTTTTAGGTGCGGGTCGCAGCATTTTTCCTTACGGGTGCCGCTGTGTATATCATCATCGTCAAATTCAAGGACATCTGGGAAACGGTAGATTATGTATTTCATGCGGGTACTTCCTTTCAGTTTCTGTTTTTACTAAGAAGTATACCACGGCGGCAGCAAAATGGATAGCTGTTTTGTGTATAATAAAACGGAGCAGGATGGCTGCCAGTGGGAGACGCAGAAAATTAATTCCCGTCTGAAAAAACATAACATGAAATATAATTCAATAGAAATGCTAAAATTCAAGAATGAAGACTTGATAAAATTGTTTGAATTCAAATACAAAAATATATTGACTTGTAATTCAAAATATGATATAAATAGTTCAAATAAAAGGAGGGTGGTTCAATGGAAGAATTTAATATTCAGAGATTGATGGATAACATAAACAGCATTATTCAGCAGAAAAATATAAAGATTGGAGAGATGGAAAGTGATATTGGGGTATCTCCCGGATATATCTCGCGTCTGACAAAAAAAGGGAATGGAGCTGCGACATCGGCAGATTTAATCTGGAAGGTAGCAAAATATCTGGGAGTCAGTGTAGATTTCCTTATGGATGGCAATGCAGCAAAAACAGCAGATAATCTCCGTTATATGCAGGGGTTTATCAATAAGCTGATGGTCCGTACTGAATCAGCGGAACTTTGCTGGGAGCCGATTACCACGAAATATGTGAATCAGATTATGGCTGGAGGAGACGGTGAATTGTTCATAGTAAAGGAGTGTGGAAAAACAGAACATGTGGACAATGGGAACGATCTCCCGATTATTGAAGAGAATACGTTTAGTGAGGACAACTACACATACCGGCGCGTGAAAAAAAACAGAATCTGGTCTTCGGCAGCCCCGCTGGAGTATGTATGGCTGGATGGACCGGGATTTGTCGCAAAATTGAGTGAGGAAACAGAACTGTATATTTTCTCCATGGGCATTAGTTTTGGTACCGACCATGGAAATATCGAAGATACATTTTATGACGTGTACATGAGAAAATATGTAGCGGATGATTCCCAGGATGCATTATGCGGAAACATGGGTGAACCCATTTTTTACTGGAAACTGATACCTCTCTGCAATACATTTAATAACGCATCTGCCATTAGGGAAGATATCATCGATCTGTATAACAGTGCAAGCAATCATGCCTATGATATAAAGCTGGATGCGGATGCGAAGAGTTTTATAGATGAATTCATGGGCTTAATTTAAGGAGGGCATCGGATGAATTACAAGAGCAACATGGCAAAGTCGCCAAATGGTGCGACCCTTGGGGAGCGGATCACGATAAGGGGCGGCTATGGGCTCCATTACAAAGCAGGGAAAAAGCAGGATGACCTTACCGTGGAACAATTAGTAGAATGCGTTTCTGGGAGAAAAGTGAAAGAAATCATATATTTCCCACAGTCAGAGCATTCTTTGAAATGAGACCAGGATGGTAACGCAGGATAAGGAACTGCAAAGAAAGCGAAAGATATGGACTGCACGAGTTTTGTCAATTGTGAGCACGGCCGGAGCAGGATGGACGCGGGACTTATTGGCCTTATGGAATCCATCTGCCCTGGCCGTTTTTGCTGTTATAAGTATGCGTAAGATGGTATTTGCTGTAGCAGCGAATTAATATCGGCGGCATTTGATAAAGGAATATAATATCAATAAAGCATCACGGGGGCAGAAAAATAGACAAAATATACCAGAAATTAATGTGTAACTCTTGCAAAATCTGCCAATTTGTGATAATATGAAATACTCACATGAGATGTGTGAGGTTTGATATCCAATTATACATAAGATTGACAATGAACCTGTTTTATTTTAATTCTAAAGATGATGGGAAAATATGAGGTGATGAAAGCAGTTTAGAATTTTAGAATAGCAAAAGTTACATATTTAATGGTTTAGCAAAAATACTCTAGTTGATTATTTAAAACGAAAAATCTTGGCAGGACTGTAAATTAAATCAACGGTAGAAGTGCGCAAATCTTTATGTAACCTTTGCTTTTTTGATATAAAAAATATGGCTGGGGCAAATAGAGAGTTGGGCTGCATTTAATAAGACCTGTGCAGAACGCAGAACCTATTTGCCTCAGCTTTTTTATACGGAAAAGCCTCCATTAGCAAGAAGGAGGTGATGGTGTTGAAACAGGAATGGGTATCAGACCTGGAAGCAACCGGACAAAAACTAAAGACACTCAGAAAACGGGCCGGCCTGACACAGGAGCAGCTGGCAGAGCGGGTGGGCGGCACCTGTACAAACACCGTCATCTCACGTTATGAACGTGGCAATACTGAGATGGGAATCCAGACGATGTACGATATAGCGGAGGCATTGGGAGTGCCGCCGTCAGAACTGCTCCCGGACCGGCTGCTACATAATAACGATGGCATTCATAAAGACAATAACACTTATAAAACTTCAGGGAATAAATCCTTGGGGCAGCAACAGGCCGGCACAGCTGATATTCGTTCCCTTTACAGCCAGCTGGATGGGCCGAATAAGAAAATGATAGATGAAATGATAAGTCTGATGCTTTTTAAACAGAAGCATGCAGAACGGTTAGCATGAACCGTGTGGATTAAGAAAAACAGGAAAGTCCGCACGGTTTATTTTTTTGTCTTTTTTAGCGCAGTTTTTCTATTTTCCTATCTAATCTGCACTTTGTTTCAGATTGTTGAAAGTTTCTTTTTTTTTATTGATTTGAGTGAACATGAAAATGATTTTTTAAAATTGGACTTATTTGTCTATTTTTGAACCGGGATTGGACTTTTGCGTTGAGGAAATGTCTGTATGTTCTTGTTAGAATATTTCCAGAGCAGGGGAGCGGACAAGTCCTAAAGCCGGGTAACCCGAATGGGTGGATGCTCCCCTCTTAATAAAATATCGAATGCCTGACTAGTATAAAAGATTTTAAATAACTTTATGTTATTCCGCGTTTGTGGTATACTATGCTTATACTAAACGTGGAGGATAACATTTATGCCTAAGAATGC
>SFGN01000238.1 GCA_004556565.1 Lachnospiraceae bacterium
GCCACAAGCGACAGCTTGAACATCACATGGAAAATCTGACTGGCGGCACCCCTCCCGTCAGATACCTACCCTGTGTAGTCCCTTGTAAACTGTACTTTGCCAAAACCCAAATAACCAATGATGTTTACCGGGAGATGAGATGATGGAGAACTTGGTTTGGAAAGCCTACTATCACAGTATGAGTGGGCATGAGATTCGGCCATTTAACATATTTGAACATGGGAGATTCAGAGAAGAAGTACGGAAGCTCTTGCTGAAATGCACAGAGAAAGAAGCATTCGCTGAGGAGCTGCGCCGTTCTCTTTTCTACTATTACTGCAGTAAATGTGAATGGGAAGTTGTCATCGGACCTTGGTGCGGAGATCGGGGCACGAAGGAAATCAAAGTCGATGTCTATATGCAGGTCATGAACAACTGGGATATCTTCGTGGATTATGTTTGGAACGAAGGAAAGAAGCAAAGACGATGAGTGTGAGCACAGATACAGAGCGGATTTTCCGAATCGGTGGCTATGTAAAGCGGGCAAAACTGAATCTGCGCAATGAGCGTGAGATAAGAGCCTTTCATCGAAATGCGATTGAAAGACGGTTTGGCGATTTTGAGGATGGCACACTCGTGGATGTTTATATCGATATCACCGGTTATAAAGAAACGGCCAAGCGTCTTGAGATGCTGCGGCTTATGCGGGATTGTGCAGATGGAAAAGTGAATCTGATTTTTGCAGAAACCAAAGGATATTTGAGTGCAAACACACGAGAGTTCTGCTACTGGCTCCATTTCATCTTTAATCTGAAAGAACGGGTAGACATCATAACCGACGATGACAAGTTCAACATCAACACGATTCTCAACGCAGACAAGCAGCGTGAGGCACTGATAAAAATGGCTGAAGACTACATTTATCTGAATCCGCCTGACCACCAGAAGTGGTTGAATGGAGTGGTTTCTGCCATCACAAACTTACGGGAGGACGGATAAGGATATGGCAAAGGATGAAAACAAGGAATCGGAAATCCGAGGCGATGAGCAAGAAATCGTAGACCAGCGGCTTCCGGTGTGGCGTCCGCAGGATGCTGACCGAGAATATTACCGGTATGAAACGAAGAAGAGAATCCAGCATTATACGGTTCCGCCGCAGACTGTTTTCCGTCCAGCAAAACCAACGCCTACCATTCGAGATGCAGAGCATAAGCGTGTTGCAGTTTATGCCCGTGTGAGTACGAAGAGCAAGGAGCAGGTCTCCTCCATCGAAAACCAAACAAAGTACTATACAGAGAAGATTGCCAAAACGCCCAACTGGGATCTGGCGGAAATATACAGTGACGAGGGCAAATCCGGCACATCGAAAAAATGGCGTCCAGAGTTCAAACGAATGCTGGAAGATGCGTCGAAGAAGAAAATGGATTTGATCGTTTGTGCCAGTGTGTCTCGTTTTGCCCGTAACATCTCTGACCTGATTGAGGAAGTGCGGAAACTAAGAACGACGAATCCGTCAAACCCGGTCGGCGTGTATTTTGAAACGGAGGACCTTTATACGCTGGACCCGAACATCAACGAAAGGCTCCAGATGCAAGGCCTTTTTGCAGAGTGGGAATCCGGCAATAAAAGTCGCCGCATGATCCTATCCTATGATCAAAGAATCTGCACTGGACAGTTTCCGCTATCCGATCTGCTCGGTTTACGGCACACAATAGAGGGCGGTTTCATCATCGAGGAAGAAGAGGCGAAGACGGTTAAGTATATTTTCCTTGCTACGCTGTGTGGGTACACAGCGGAAGAAATCGCAGAGGTGTTGACGGATAAGCAACGACCAACACTTCGGGGACGTACCGAATGGACAGCCTCAATGGTGAAAGCAATTATGGAGAATGAACGGCGTTGGGGTGATCTTGAGGTTCGGAAAAGGGTCGTCATTGACTATAAGGAAAAAGTGACGGCGAAAAACGATGGTCTGAGAGAAGGAGCCTACATCCCCCATTACCATGAGGGAATTGTATCTCCTGAAATTGCAAGAGCAGCACATATGATGCGAGCCAGCCGATACAAGTTCAGAAGTGTCCCGGATGTTTATGTGATCGATAGTGGAGCACTGAAAGGCTTCGTCAGTATCTCCCCGACATGGAGCGGAATCGACAATCGGGCTTTTCAGGATATTTCACGCCAAGTTTACAACGAGGATGAGTTTTGCGAGCTTCAGCGTCGGGCAAATATCATGAACGGTAGAACACACAGCAATGTCGTTTCCATGACGCTGAATGATTACCGGGTTGCACCCGGTGTCATGTTCATGACCCGCAGTGATCCGCAGCTTACATTTTCGCAAAGAAGTATGAAATTGAATGCAGTCTGTTGGGAAAAACTTGGGCAGCAGAAATATGTAGAGTTCTTGTACCACCCGGTACTGGAAGTAATTGCAGTACGAAGCTGCAATGCCACAAACCCCAATGCGGTGCTATGGGACGAAACGAAAAAGTCGGG
>SFGN01000053.1 GCA_004556565.1 Lachnospiraceae bacterium
AACATAATGCAATAATCAGACTACACTGTAGGTTAGTCTTAAGGGTAGTATGTGGTTTGGGAAGGACATTCAATTCTTCTGTATTTTTCATTTCGTTCGGCTTCTCTTTTATGTTTAAGCTTATTTTATAGCATTTTCTACAGATTTTCAATCGACTTGAAAATGGTGTGGGACTACCTATCCTAAAACTACCCCCCGATTTTCCTGTTGTTTACACTACCATTCCTAAGGGCAATAGAAAAAAGCGGAAGGAAAGTTTAAAATTAAAAACATATCGACATAGAGCCTGCATACAAAGTTGTATGGATAAGTATCAATGTCTAGTATGATGCACCCTAAATACCGTACTGTTTCGCTGAGAATGCTTTTTCGAGAGTGCAGTTGTAAAAACGCAGGCGTAGCGGGCTACGCTGAGGCTAGGTGTGAAAATGAGTAGTACCAAAAGAATGCTTCCATATGTCCGGCAATATGTGATCGTTGCTGTGTACGACATCATGGATCGGGATGGTATCAAATATGAAAACGATAAAAGAGGAGTGATATCAACATTTGTTATGTACATATGAACAACACATTTTTATGAAAAATTTTGAAAAGTACGAAGGAGAGAAACAATGAAAAAGAGAAGACTTTTATCACTGATTTTAACAATTTGTATGGTGTTGTCACTGACACCGATGGTCGCCTATGCTTTAGAGTTTGACGGTTCCAGCTTCGTGGTTGGATTTGATCCTTGTGGGGGTTGACGAGGCATCCGAGGGAAAGGTGCAAGTGCAGATTGGTACTGGTGACCCACAGTTTGCCGAGTCATGGAGTGGACGATTCTATAATGATGGTAATACATCGATCACATTCACGCTGACGCCTCCCGCAGAAGCAGCCGGCCGCGCACCTGTCGTATATGTGGCGGATTATGAGTTTGCTAATCCTGTTACGCCGGTGCTTCAAGCGAATGAAGGCAAATACAGCTTCACGATCACACCGAGTGAGCTTTGGGCAGGAGTTTCCAACCCCAATTTTTTAGTCCTTGTGTCTTGGTGTTGGGAGTTTGATTCGTTCGGACCGGAAGACGGTCAGTTTATGGTAGAAACCCATGTTCCCGGCGGCGATGCAAACGGAACTATATTGATACAGCCTGGCGCTAATTCAGGAAATCATAAGTCTTTTGGCAGCAAAGACAGATACATCTATAATAGGCATGACGATGAAGACAACCTGTATGTAACTTTTATTCCGCAACCCGGAATGAAACTGGTCGCATTCCAGATTGGCGATGAGGTGTACGGGGATGAGGCTATAGAGGGGTCCCCGGAAGAAGAAATGCATCCCCTTCCCGAACTGAGAGCTGACGGCCAATGTACGATGACCATTTCCGTTCCCGCATTGTCAGACACGGATGCCGACGAAGCCATTTATGTAGAAGCGATCTTTGAAGGAGCAGACCCGGTTGCTCCCCCCGCCGGTCTTACATGGGACGGCAAGACCGCAAAATGGGATGCGGTAGAGGGTGCAGACCACTATCGTGTTACCTTCATGCGAGGTTATACAAACAGTAACGGCGAAATAGACTGGTTCGGTATGGCCAACAGTGGTATTATCACGGAAGCGTGTGAATACGATTTCTCAAATTCTATTGACTCGGATGATGATTCTACCAAGTATTGCTTCCGCGTTTGTGCCATTAATGACAAAGTGTGCTCCGATGAAGTAGAATCCTGCCCGTACAACAGCATAGCTGACAATACTGTTGACAACTCCGTTGACGCTTCCTCGATAAGCGTTGAACTCTCCGTGACCTTCCGTGACGGTGAGACCGGAGAAACGGCATCTCCTGTACGTATCGACACGATTACTCCGGAGAACGTAACCGTCGGCACGTTTGAAACTGTCAAGACGAACGCGATTGAAGAAGCAAAAACGATGCTGAACGAATGGCTTGAAACGACGCGTGAGGAAAATCAGGATAAGCTGTTCACAGTTGTCGGTGACATGACCGTGGAGGCAAGGAATATTACCGACGCCCACACCCATAATCTGACCCTTGTCCCTGCCAAGGACAGTACCTGTACGGAAGCAGGCAATAAAGCATACTATACCTGTGATGGTTGTGACAAGTGGTTTGAAGACGCAACCGGCTGACTCTTCGAAGCCTGCTGATTCCCAATCACTTCAGACCAGTGATAACAGCAACCTCGCGCTTTGGTTTACGTTGCTGTTCGTTTCCGGTGCAGGCACATTTGGAACTGTAGTTTACAGCAAAAGAAAAAAGCGTGCTGAGTAATGCGACAAAATGAATGTTTAGCAAAGGCGGTGACGAGGCATACTCGCTGCTGCCTTTTGTTTAGAATTGGAGCATAAAAATGAACAACTATAAATCTCAACACCCTACACAGTATGCGCCGGGGCAACGTTTAAGAGAGGAAGCTCGTGCAAGGTGACTATATTGTGATGATGTTGTACGCGTTGTGGGGAAGCGAGGCAGTATTTAAGGCAGGTAAAACAGTTCTGCTGTCGGATGAAATTTGAGATTATCCGGAGGCAAGTACAGCCTTAAAGTTTTTCCGTATGGATGGACGGTATGCTGTCATTGAAACCGGTTCTCTGCCGGGAGTGAAGGAATATGATAAGGAATCGTTCCCGCCGACGGTGATTGGAAAGAAAAATCCCCCGGGAATCAAGTACTTTAACACTTGATTCCCGGGGGATTATAAATTGAATTTTATTTTGCCTGTTCGAGAGCAAGAGTTACAGTTGTAGTGTCACAAACTTCTGTCGGTCCGTAGTACTGGATTGC
Source organism: Lachnospiraceae bacterium (assembly GCA_004556565.1). GTDB lineage: Bacteria > Bacillota > Clostridia > Lachnospirales > Lachnospiraceae > Schaedlerella. The sequence goes on from SFGN01000053.1 coordinate 2,795, forward strand.
ACCCGGATATACGAAGCATGTATCAACTGCCCATTCTTCACGGTGAGCTTCAAAGAATTTGAATGGCTTTCCATCAAGTTCAACAAGAGCTTTTTTGATTACCGGTTTATCTTCGCCATGTCTTCTTTCGATATTCATCATCTTAGTGATCGGCATACCGCCTGCAACCCATTCGCTTGCCGGCTGAGACAGGTTAGAGATTTTTGACAGGTAGCCGTTGTATCCATACTGGATCAGCATGAATGCATTGTATCCTAATGAGTAGCAGTAGTCTGAGTCAAAGTTGGATGGGAAAGCACATCTTCCTTCGTATCCCAAGAAGTGATGAAGTGCATTGAATTTACCGGTATAAGTACCGGCAGCTTTTCTGGCCTCCAATTTATCTTTTACAAGAGCAGAGAATAATTTTTCTGACTCAATCAGAGAAACCTGTACGTTTCCGTGCGGGTCTCTTTCCAGGAATAACTGCTGCTGAATTGTTTCCGGAAGGATTGCAAATACAGCCATGGATTCTTTTGTCAGACCGTTTTCAATAAATGCATATTTTTCTTTCCATGTCGGAAGCGCATTGAAGTCATCAGCTTTACTTCCTGCAAGAAGTTCGTTGATTTCATGAATTAACACTGAGAATTCAGGAACAAATTCAACAACACCTTCAGGAATGACTGCAACACCGAAATTCATTCCGTTAGCTGCTCTCTTTTCAACGGAATCTGCAATATAATCTGCAATTTCAGAAAGAGACATTTTCTTGGCAGCAACTTCTTCAGAAATCAGGCAGATATTCGGCTGGGTTTCAAGAGCACATTCAAGAGCAACGTGAGAAGCAGAACGTCCCATAACTTTAATGAAGTGCCAGTATTTTTTAGCTGAGTTCGCATCTCTTTCAATGTTTCCGATAATTTCGCTGTATGTTTTTGTTGCAGTATCGAAACCGAAAGAGCATTCGATATCTTCATTTTTCAGGTCGCCGTCAATTGTCTTCGGGCAGCCGATTACCTGAACACCCGTGTTGTGAGCTGCAAAGTATTCAGCAAGAACAGCAGCGTTAGTATTTGAATCATCACCGCCGATGATCACGATTGCTGTGATGCCGTGTTTTTTGCATACTTCAGCAGCGATAGCAAACTGCTCGTTTGTTTCAAGTTTTGTTCTGCCGGAACCGATAATATCAAAACCGCCGGTATTTCTGTACTGATTGATGTATTCATCATCAAAAATCAAGTAGTCATCTTCGATAAGTCCGCTCGGACCGTTTTTAAAACCATAAAGAACGTTTTCTGCATTTGTTGCTTTTAAAGCATCATACAGTCCGCAAATAACATTGTGTCCGCCGGGAGCCTGTCCGCCTGAAAGAATAACACCTACAACCTGTTTCTTAGCTTCGGAAGTGTTCTGTCCTTTCTGGAAAGTGATTTCTTTTTTACCATAAGTATTTGGAAAAAGAGCTTTAATCTTTTCCTGATCAGCTACGCTCTGAGTTTCTTCACCTTCTTTGACGCAAATATCTGCAATACCGTTTCTCAGCATTCCGGGAAGTTTTGGAGAATACTCATATCTGGCTTTTTGTAATGGTGAAATTTTCATAACTAAATCTCCTTTTATAGTTTATTTTATATAATGATGCCGGGTCAGGAATAAAGGTTTTCAGACCCGCAAGGTGCTATAGCCGGGGTTTGCTCCCAATAGCTACATAATCAAATATTAATATATTTCAGCCAAAAAGTAAACCATTACAAAGGAAAAATAGTATTTAATAAAATTTTTTTCATATCTTGTATATGTGGCTTGTAACATTTTTGAGGTGTGATGAAAGGGATGGAAATTTATGCGGCTTAAACATGTTTGAAACCTGAATCAGGCCAAGCCCCCATGCTTTGTGTTAATACCGATTTTTACAGAGACCATTGTAGATGACAATTTCAACACATCCTCTCAGATAGATGTGGCTGTCAATCTGATTTACAATCTATGCAGCACTTATTCCATTGATACAGACCGTCTTTATACCACCGGTCAGTCTATGGGAGGAATGACATCTTTCCATTTCGAAAGGAACGACTGTGGCAGGAGGAGCCTCAGGCAGCGAACACCTGACGTCCTTTGATTATGCATACAAGCTGGTAGCCGTGCGGGACTGGCTGTTTGCCCAAAGTAAGTAAATGTAATGTCGGGTGTGAACTAAAACTGTTATGTCATCTAAAACTTGTTGATAGATTATCTAATGTTGATTAAAATGTATATTTGTGTTATAGTTGGTAGAGACTAAATTCAGGAGGTGAACAGAATGGATAGTTGTGATAGTTATGGTCGAAGTATTAACAATGATGGAGATCCTTACACGGCTGAAACAGAACAATCTGTCTGTTTTGTTTAGTTTGTACGCATACAGAAAATATGCCTCAGTAGTTTTTGAATACTTACTAAGGAATAAAGATTGGGATACTTTCCCGCATTTCATAAAATGAATGCGGATGCATTCCTGAGTTTCCATGTGCGGATTTTCCATCATATGTCAGACCGGATATTACAGCGAAGCGCTCGTATGTTTGAAAGAGTACATATGATGGTTTTTTTGCGCCCTTTTTTATATATGAGCAGGTGGAAAAGTTGACAAAAGGAGGAAAACAAACATGGAAAAAGTAAATGTTATGGAATTCGGCTATGTGCAGGAAATAGTATCTTTGGTTCGTAATGAAGCTATGTCTGAGAATCTCGCCGGAAAATTGGAGCGATACCATGAGAATGATATAGCAGAGGCTCTGGAATTACTGACAAGTGACGAGAGAAAGAATCTCTACAAGGTATTGGGGGTAGAGCGTACTTCTGAAATATTTTCATATCTGGATGATGCGGGCATTTACCTTGAAGAAATGGAGCTGGCGGAAGCGACAGAAATCATCGGAAACATGGATTCAGACGATGCGGTGGATGTGCTGGAGAACATGGATGAAGATACCCAGAAAAAGATCGTCAGTTCATTGAATGAGGAAAGCAGCCGGGATATCACACTGATTCGTTCTTATAGTGAAGATGAAATCGGCAGTAAAATGACGACCAACTATATCGAGATAAAAAGAGGCCTGAATGTTAAGCAGGCGATGAAAGAGCTGATTTCACAGGCGGAGGAGAATGATAATATATATACTGTATACGTCTGTAATGAAGACGGTTCATATTACGGCGCAATGGATTTGAAAGATCTGATCACCGCAAGGGAGTATACCGACCTTCAGTCCCTGATCAGTAATGCCTATCCGTTTGTCCGCGACCATGAGAAAGTTTCAGACTGTCTGGAAAAGATCAGAGGATATGCGGAAGATTCTATTCCTGTATTAAATAATCAAAATCAGATACTCGGAGTTATAACATCTCAGGATATCATCGAGGTAGTCGATGATGAAATGGGAGATGACTATGCAAAGTTAGCCGGTCTGACTGCTGAAGAAGATTTGAATGAAGGGTTATTAACAAGCATGAAGAAAAGGCTTCCCTGGCTGGTAATTCTTTTTATTTTAGGAATTGGAGTGTCGTCTGTTGTCGGTATTTTTGAACAGGTCGTTGCACAAATCGCAATTATCGTATGCTTTCAGTCCCTGATTCTGGATATGGCGGGAAATGTTGGTACACAGTCACTTGCGGTTACGATTCGTGTATTGGTGGACGGACATTTGAAAACGTCACAAAAAATACGTCTTGTATTAAAAGAAATGCGTATCGGACTGTGTGACGGTCTTGTGCTCGGAGCTTTATCCTTTGTTTTTGTGGGAATATATATATGGAAGCTAAAAGGATATGAAATGTTCTTTTCATTTACAGTTTCTCTGTGTGTCGGCATCGCATTGACTGCGGCGATGGTGATATCAAGCATGGTAGGTACGATAGTGCCGATGTTTTTCCACAAGATCCATGTTGATCCTGCGGTTGCGTCCGGACCGCTGATTACAACTGTAAACGATCTGGTAGCTGTCATTTCGTATTATGGACTGGCATGGGTGTTGCTCATCAACATCCTGCATCTGGCGTGAACTGTAACGTAAGATGCGGTCTTTACAAAGGGAACTGTTACTAATAATTGACTTTTAAAATTTCGTATGGTATAACACTTTTAGATAAAGAGTTGGGGAGCTTGTAAACAGGCTGAGAGGAAGTTGTGAACTTCGACCCTTAACCTGATTTGGATAATGCCAACGTAGGAAAATAAGATTATATAAAAGTTTCAGGCGGAGCACCATTTCAGGTGTTCCGTTTTTTTATGATATAGGAACTCTGTTCCTTTGGATTTTATTTAATTATTTTGAAAGAGGTGTATTTTATGACTTATCACACACAAATGGAAGCAGCAAAAAAAGGTATCATTACAGAGGAAATGAAAGCTGTAGCAAAAAAGGAGTACCGCAGCGAAGAGGAAATCCGTGACCTTGTTGCAAAAGGTCAGGTGGCAATCTGTGCAAATAAGCTGCACAAATGCCTGGAACCGAACGGGGTAGGTTCGATGCTGCGGACAAAAATCAATGTAAATCTCGGTGTTTCAAAGGATTGTAAAGATTACGATATTGAGATGGAAAAGGTAATGGCAGCCGTAAATATGGGAGCGGAGGCAATTATGGATCTTTCATCTCATGGCAATACACAGCCGTTCAGAAGAAAACTGACAAGTGAATGCCCTGCAATGATCGGGACAGTTCCGGTATATGACAGCGTAATTCATTATCAGCGTGATCTTGCCACTCTTACGGCAAAGGATTTCATAGATGTTGTCCGCCTTCATGCGGAGGACGGCGTCGATTTTGTAACTCTGCACTGCGGCATCACGCGTAAAACAATTGAACAGATTAAAAAGCATAAGAGAAAGATGAACATTGTATCCCGCGGCGGTTCTCTTGTTTTTGCATGGATGAGCATGACCGGCAATGAAAATCCGTTTTATGAATATTTCGATGAAATACTGGATATATGCAGGGAGTATGATGTTACGATTTCATTAGGTGATGCATGCCGCCCGGGTTGTCTTGCAGATGCAAGCGATGTATGCCAGATTGAAGAACTTGTCCGACTGGGTGAGCTGACAAAACGTGCATGGGAAAAAGATGTCCAGGTCATGATCGAAGGCCCGGGCCATATGCCTCTTGATCAGATTGCGGCGAATATGAAGATTCAGCAGACAATCTGCATGGGAGCACCTTTCTATGTACTTGGGCCTCTTGTGACAGATATTGCACCGGGATATGACCATATTACATCTGCAATCGGCGGGGCTGTCGCTGCGTCCGCAGGGGCTGCGTTCCTTTGTTATGTCACTCCGGCGGAGCATCTTGCTCTTCCGAATGTTGATGATGTAAAACAGGGGATTATTGCTTCAAAGATAGCTGCGCATGCGGCAGATATCGCAAAACATATTCCACATGCGAGAGATATTGATGATAAGATGGCTGATGCAAGAAGAACTTTTGACTGGGAAGCACAGTGGGAATGTGCGATTGATCCCGAGACTGCTAAAAATATCCGTGATGAAAGGAAACCGGAAATAGAGGAAAGCTGCTCAATGTGCGGGAAATTCTGTGCTGTCAGAAGCATGAATAAAGCACTGGCCGGCGAATACATAGATATTCTGTAATGTGCTGTTTGTCGGAAAGGATATTCTTATGGGAAAAGATTCGTTTGTGTCGAAACTGACAGGTAAATTTTTAAATAGCAGCAAGGCAGATACGGCATATAAAGAAGAGTGGGAAAACTATGTAAAATCATTCGGTGCGTGGATGGATTCTGCTTTTGCAGCAAATGATATTGCCAGAAAACACTTGACAGAGGCACTTGGCCGGACAGGCAGAGGCGATGTGGTGCAGGCTTTGAAGGAACTGGAGCGGCTGAGAAAAGAATGCAGAACAGATGCAGATAAAGCGGCATGGCTGTTTTTTGTAGGCTTTACGTATAAACAGGGCGGCGATCAGGACAGGGCGGCTGAGTATTGGATGGAAGCTGCGGCATATGCACAGCCGTTTTACATAATTTACCTGAAACTGGCAGAAGCTGCTTATGAAGACAAGCTGTTTGAAGTTTCGGAAGATTTCTGCAAAAAGACATTAAATGCGCTGAAGAAAATACCTGCGGGTGCACAGGGGCAGAACAGGGAGGCAGAGGCTCTGACATATAAAACACTCGCAGGATGTCTGACGATGATGCACCGTTACCGGGATGCGGAAAAGATTCTAAAAAAAGCGAATGATATGCTGACGCAGGAAGAAAGTGCTGCGGCATGGGCTGTTTTGTATGCTGTTCACGGGGAAAATGATAAAACAGCTGAAAAACTGGCAATACTGAAAGAGACAGCACCTGATCTTTATTTAAAAACGGAAAAACTGACGGCTCGGATTCTTAGCGGTGAAGACGCGCATTTCTGCAGGATTCTGCCGAAAGAGGAATTGATCGTGCTGTTTTGGGAATGGTTTGCGGTGCATGAAGCAGATATGGTGACGATGCTCGTAGGCGAACATCCGGAAAAAGTGATTGAAATGATACAGGAGAAACTCAATCCGGTTTTCCCGTTCATGGAACAGGATATTGAAATAGGAATCCGGATTCAGAATGCACAGTGTATATTGGAAGTGGCAGATTATTATGCAGCCTCCATACATGCCGGGCTGGATCAGCTGCTTAAAGCTCAGCCGGAGGAATTGAAAACGCACTGGAAATGGAATGTCGTTCATTATTAAAACGGGAAAGAGATTATGAAGAGAGATATTGATATCAATGAAGTTTCGGATGGAAAATTATATACGGCAAATGATATGGCAAGGCTTGGATGCAACGGATGTGCCGGATGTTCCGACTGCTGCAGCGGTATGGGAAATACGATTGTGCTGGACCCTTATGACGTATATTGTCTTATGAAGGGGCTGAAAATGACATTTGATGAATTACTGGCAGATAAAGTTGAGATCAATATGTTTGACGGTGTGATTCTTCCGAATCTGAAAATGGCAGGGACAAGTGAAACCTGCGGATTCCTGGATCAAAACGGGAGATGTACGATCCATACGATACGGCCGGGAATCTGCAGATTATTCCCTCTTGGAAGAATATATGAAGACGGGAGCTTTCGGTATTTCCTGCAGATTCATGAGTGCAAAAAACAAAAACGGAGCAAAGAAAAAATCAGTAAATGGATTGGTGTACCTGAAATAAAAAAATATGAGAAGTTTATCTGTGACTGGCATTATTTCCTCCTGGATATTGAGGATGAAATAAAACAGATGCAGGACAAAGATAAAATCTGCCGGACGGGGCTTAATCTTCTGGCTGCATTTTATAGAAGGCCTTATGATACGGAGCAGGATTTTTATACGCAGTTTTATGGAAGACTGAATAAAGTGTGGAATGGATAATTAAAAGAAATCTTACAAGATTTTAGGGATATTTTGCACAAAAACATCAGTGGTTTTATGGAAGATATGCACAAAAATATTTGGAATTGACTGAAAATACTTAACCTTATAGCGAAAAAGTGATAAAATATTCACATAATAGTGTGTTTGTGTCAAAAATTCAGGAGGTATTTATGCTTAGGTTAGGAGAAGCAGTAGTTTATAAGTGTAAAGGAATTTACGAGGTCGAACAAATTGGAACTTTGAATTTTTCGTTTGTAGACAGAAAGAAGCAGTATTTTACTCTCAGGTCTTTGAAAAATGAGAATGACAAAGCGTATGTCCCTGTGGATGATGTGTCGAATATCCGCAAGCCAATGGAAAAGGCACAGGTTTTTGCACTTATTCAGAAAATGGACGATATTGAGGTACTGCGGATCCGAAATGAAAAATTCCGGGAACAGGAATACAAAGAGTGCATTTCCGGGTATTCACCGGAAGGATGGGTGCGGGTATTGAAGACACTTCATAAAAGAACGGTGAGCAGAGGCAGCATTACCAGCGTGGACAAGCGTTATAAACAGCTTCTTGAGCATGCATTGTACAGCGAAATCGCCTATGCCATGAAAATCCAGGAAAATGAAGTAGAACAATTTATAGAAGATAATGCGAAAAAGTAATGGCAGAAATATGCGGTTGTGTATTGAACTTATGTATATTCGCCGTTATAATGAAGTCTGTCGGTATAAATGGTAAATAACATAAAAGATAAAGGAGAACTGTTTTATGAATATGATATCCATCGAGCAGGAACTGAAGAACAATGCCTACCCGGGACGGGGGATAATTATCGGTAAAAGTGCAGACGGGACAAAGGCTGTCACGGCATATTTTATCATGGGACGAAGTGTGAACAGCAGAAACCGTGTATTTGTTGAAGACGGCGCGGGGATTCGTACTCAGGCATTTGATCCTTCAAAACTGGTGGACCCGAGCCTGATTATTTACGCACCGGTCCGTGTGCTTGGCAATAAAACGATCGTGACCAACGGAGACCAGACAGATACGATTTATGAAGGTATGGACAGACAGATGACATTTGAACAGTCTCTGCGTTCCAGAGAATTTGAGCCGGACGGTCCGAACTATACTCCGCGCATTTCCGGAATCATGCATCTGGAAAACGGAACCTATAATTACGCAATGTCTATTTTGAAAAGTAATAACGGTAACCCGGAAAGCTGCAACAGATATACATTTGCATATGAGAACCCGGCAGCGGGAGAAGGACATTTCATTCATACTTATATGCATGACGGCAATCCGCTCCCGAGTTTTGAGGGCGAGCCGAAGCTGATTTCCGTGCCGGATGATATCGATGCATTTACAGAGCTTCTTTGGAGCAGTCTGAATGAGGATAATAAAGTATCCCTTTTTGTGCGTTATATTGATATCGCATCAGGCAGCTGCGAAACAAGGATCGTAAATAAAAATCACAAATAAGAATTGATAACAATCATAAATATGAATCCATAAAAATCATAAATTAGAATCAATCAGAATTATTAAAAAAGATTGTTGATGATAAGAAACGAACCGATAAAAGTACAGGATAAGTCAGGAGATATCAGTATGAAAGAATTAGAATTGAAATACGGCTGTAACCCAAACCAGAAACCGTCAAGGATTTATATGCAGGATGGAAGTGATCTTCCGATTCAGGTTCTGTGCGGTAAGCCGGGATATATCAACTTTTTGGATGCATTTAACGGCTGGCTGTTGGTTTCTGAGCTGAAAAAGGCAACAGGTCTTCCGGCTGCTACTTCTTTTAAACATGTATCACCGGCAGGTGCAGCAGTGGGTCTTCCGCTGGATGAGACGCTCGCAAAGATTTACTGGGTAGATGACTTGGGAGAACTTTCTCCGCTTGCATGTGCTTACGCCAGAGCAAGAGGTGCAGACAGGATGTCGTCTTTCGGAGATTTCATTGCTTTGTCGGATGTCTGTGATGCAGACACTGCAAAATTAATCAAAAGAGAAGTGTCTGACGGTGTTATCGCGCCGGGATATGAGCCGGAAGCAATTGAACTTCTTAGGGAAAAGAAAAGAGGAACATACAACATAATCCAGGTAGACCCGGATTATGTTCCTGCTCCGCTTGAACATAAAGAAGTATTTGGAATCACATTTGAACAGGGAAGAAATGAGCTGAAGATTGATGATGAATTCTTTTCAAATATTGTGACAGATAATAAAGAGCTTACAGATGCCGCTAAAATTGACCTGGCAATTTCAATGATTACGCTGAAATATACGCAGTCCAATTCAGTATGCTATGTAAAAGGCGGACAGGCGATCGGTATAGGTGCGGGGCAGCAGTCGCGTATCCATTGCACACGTCTGGCGGGACAAAAAGCAGACAACTGGTGGCTGCGCCAGTCCCCGAAGGTATTGGGGCTTAAATTTAAGGATGGCCTGAAACGTGCAGACAGGGATAATGCAATTGATTTGTATATCGGCGAGGAATACATGGACGTCCTTGCGGACGGATGCTGGGGAAAGGTTTTTGAAGAAAAACCGGAAGTGTTCACACGAGAGGAAAAACGCGAATGGCTTGATAAAATGACAAACGTTGCTCTTGGATCGGATGCTTTCTTCCCGTTCAGTGACAATATTGAACGTGCATACAAGAGCGGTGTAAAATATGTGGCTCAGCCGGGCGGCTCTGTGCGCGATAACGATGTGATTGAAGCATGTAATAAACACAATATGGTGATGGCATTTACAGGAATCCGCCTGTTCCATCATTAATACAGCATACGTAAACATCGTTTAAAAACACCAAAAGGCCTGCCACCGGCAGTTCCTTCTGGATGTATGGAAACAGAGTTCGGATAATTGCAGAATCCGGATTAAGGAGACAGAAAAATGGTTATTGAAACAAGATGTCCGGAAGAAACCTTCCGCATCGGGGAAAAACTGGGGAGTCAGGCGAAGCCGGGGCAGGTATTCACCCTGACAGGAGATCTCGGCGTCGGAAAAACAGTATTTACCCAGGGGCTTGCAAAAGGACTTGGAATAAAAGAACCGGTCAACAGCCCGACATTTACTATAGTGCAGATTTATGAAGAAGGGCGTCTGCCCTTCTATCATTTTGATGTATACCGCATCAGTGATGTGGAAGAGATGGAAGAAATAGGATTTGAAGATTATGTGCTCGGCGAGGGGGTATCCCTGATTGAGTGGGCAAATCTGATTGAGGAAATTCTGCCTGCTTCGCGGACGGAAGTGACGATAGAAAAAGATTTACAGCAGGGATTTGACTACCGTAAAATCACCATTACGGATGTTTGAAAATTTTGCCGAAAGAAGGTTGAATCATGAAAGTGTTGGCGATTGACAGTTCAGGGCTGACGGCAACGGTCGCTGTTGTTGATGATACACAGACAATTGCCGAATATACAATTAATTATAAAAAGACACATTCCCAGACACTTTTGCCGATGATAGATGAGATGGTAAGGATGGCGGAAGTGAGTCTGGAGGATATTGATGCTATTGCAGTTGCCGGAGGACCGGGTTCTTTTACCGGACTTCGTATCGGTTCGGCCACCGCAAAGGGGCTGGGGCTTGCATTGAACAAACCATTGATCCCTGTTCCTACCGTGGACGGGCTTGCTTATAACATGTATGGCTGTGAGGATATCATTTGTCCGATAATGGATGCGAGAAGAAATCAGGTCTATACAGGAATCTATACTTTTTCTAAACGTGCCGGGATAAATGAAGGAACAAAGAAATTTGAACCTGTTTTTCAGGTGCTCAAAATGCAGATGGCTGTTTCTGTGGAAGAACTGATCAGGAGGCTGAATAATTATAACCGTCCGGTTGTATTCCTGGGGGATGGTGTGCCGGTGTATGAAAGCACATTGGAAGACGGACTGAAAGTGCCGTATTCTCTTGCACCGTCCTGTATGAACAGACAACGTGCAGCGGTAATCGGGGCTTTGGGAATCCGTTATTATAAAGCGGGGAAATATGAAACTGCTGCGGAACATCAGCCTGATTATCTGCGTGTGTCTCAGGCAGAGCGGGAACGTGCCGAAAGAGAAAGAACAGAAAAGACGAGCGTATATTTGATGAAACGAGAGGATGCGGCAGCAGTGGCGGAGCTGGAATATCAGAGTTTTTCCGATTGCTGGAGCGAAAAAAGTATACTCGAAACATTGGATAACCCTCAGACAATCTGTCTGACGGCAGAAAAATCGGGGAAAATCGTCGGATATCTGCTGGCATACACGGCAGGGAATGAGGCAGAGATTGCCAGGATAGCATTGTCCGGGGAACAGAGGAGAAAAGGAATAGGGAGTCTGCTTTTTGAATCATTAAAACAGATTTGCAAGGAACGCAATATTAATAAAATTATGCTGGAAGTCCGCGAACATAATTCTGCCGCGCGTTCATTTTATAAAAAGTGCGGATTCACGGTGGACGGAATCCGGAAAGTGTTTTATGAGAATCCAAAAGAAGATGCTGTGTTGATGAGCTGTTCATTGGCAGAGCCTGCGTTTACAGGAGAGCAGTGAGGCGAAAAAAGCGAGAGCTGCCTGACTGCTTATTGTCTTGGGAAAATTTACTTTAAAAGGGAATAATTCCCGCTGTGAAACATTCTTCCGGAGCTGTTATAATGAAAGTACTAAAATGCAGGAGGAAATACAATGCGTCAGTATCGGCAGCAGGTAAAAGAAACAAAAGAAATTAGAAGAGTAATCTGTAATAAATGCGGAAAAGAAGTTCTTGTCACAGATGGAATTCCGGAGAAAGAAATGTTCAGCGTGGACTACCGGTGGGGGTATTTTTCGGGTAAAGACGGAGAAAGACACAGGTTCGAGCTGTGCGAAGAGTGCTATGATGCCTTGCTTGCATCTTTTGCAATACCGGCTGACATTGAAGAATAAAATAACTCAGATGCAAGATTTGACTGCAATAAGTTCGGTTTAATTGATAATATTAAAATGATGAAGAATTGAGGGATGATATGTTAGATGTTTGCTTGCTTGGATGCGGAGGCATGATGCCGCTCCCATATCGTTGGCTGACTTCTTTGATGACCAGATTCAACGGGAGCAGCCTTCTGATCGACTGCGGTGAAGGAACACAGATTGCAATAAAAGAAAAAGGGTGGAGCTTTAAACCGATAGATGTTATTTGTTTCACCCATTATCACGGTGATCATATCAGCGGCCTTCCGGGGCTGCTTCTGACAATGGGAAATGCAGACCGCAGGGAACCACTGACACTGATCGGCCCGAAAGGGCTGGAACGTACCGTGAACGCATTACGTGTGATCGCTCCGGAGCTGCCGTTCCCGATACAATATATTGAAATTGAGGGGGCAGAGCAGACTTTTGAGTTGAACGGATACCGCCTGAAAGCATTTCGGGTAAACCATAATGTTCTCTGTTATGGGTATACGCTGGAAATAGACCGCGCGGGGAAATTTGATCCTGAACGGGCTAAGGAGCAGCAGATTCCGCAGATGTACTGGAAACGCCTTCAGCAGGGTGAAACGATCGAACTGGATGACCGTGTTCTGACGCCGGATATGGTGCTTGGGCCGCCGCGGAAAGGAATAAAACTGACATATACCACAGATACGCGGCCTACAAATTCAATTCGTGAAAATGCGAAAGACTCAGACCTTTTTATCTGTGAAGGAATGTACGGGGAAAAAGAAAAAGCTGCAAAAGCGGCAGAATATAAGCACATGACATTTTATGAGGCGGCAGAACTTGCAAAGGAGGCCGGTGTTAAGGAAATGTGGCTTACACATTATAGCCCTTCGCTGACCCGTCCGGAAGAATATATGGATGAAGTTCGCAAGATATTTCCCGAAGCAAAAGCTGGGAAGGATAAAATGTCGGCAGAGATGAAGTTTGAGGAGTCTTAAACATGAAAGAAATAAAAGATATTAATATACTTGCAATCGAAAGTTCCTGCGACGAGACGGCAGCAGCCGTTGTTCATAACGGCCGTGAAGTCCGTTCTAATGTGATTTCGTCTCAGATTGATCTGCATAAATTATATGGCGGTGTTGTTCCGGAAATTGCTTCAAGAAAACACATTGAAAAAATTAATCAGGTTATTGAAGAGGCACTGAAGGAGGCTCAGACTACCCTGGATGATATAGATGCCATCGGAGTGACTTATGGACCGGGGCTGGTCGGTGCTCTCCTGGTTGGTGTGGCTGAAGCAAAAGCTATTGCCTTTGCCAGAAATCTGCCTTTAATCGGAGTTCATCATATCGAGGGACATATTTCCGCGAATTATATCGAGAATCCGGAACTGGAGCCACCTTTTCTGTGCCTTGTCGTATCAGGAGGACATACACATCTTGTATGTGTAAAAGATTACGGAAAATATGAAATCCTGGGGCGCACGCGCGATGATGCCGCAGGAGAAGCTTATGACAAAGTGGCACGTGCAATAGGGCTCGGTTATCCGGGGGGGCCTAAAATTGACAGGCTGGCAAAAGAAGGAAATCCGGAAGCGGTGAAATTCCCAAAAGCACACATGGAAGATTCGCCGTTTGACTTTAGTTTCAGCGGCTTAAAATCTGCTGTCCTTAACCATATTAATGGATGCAGAATGAAGGGGGAATCTTTTGACCCTGCAGATATTGCTGCATCTTTCCAGAAAGCGGTCGTTGATGTACTTGTTGAAAATTCCATGCATGCGGTTGAGGTGTATGGAATGAATCGATTTGCCCTGGCAGGCGGCGTGGCGTCAAACAGTGCCTTGAGAGAGGGAATGAAGTCTGCCTGTGAAAAGAAAGGGATACAGTTGTATTACCCGTCTCCGATTTTGTGTACAGATAATGCGGCAATGATCGGGGCGGCGGCATACTATGAATATCTCTCCGGTACAAGGCATGGTTGGGATCTGAATGCTGTTCCGAATCTGAAACTTGGAGAACGGTAAAGTTTATTGAAACAATATGATAACTGTCAAGAGGCATGACGTATGGATAAAAAATATTGTACTGCAATTGTTCTTGCGGGAGGCCGTGGAACAAGGATGGGAACGAAGGTGCATAAACAGTATCTTCAGCTGGCGGGGAAACCGGTTTTATACTATTCGTTGGAAACATTTCAGAAATCGGAAGTGATAGATGAAGTGATTTTAGTGACGGGAAAAGGGGAGGAAGAGTTCTGCAGAACAGAATTTGCGGAAAAATACAATTTTACTAAGATTACGAAGATTGTTTCCGGCGGAGAAGAACGATATGATTCTGTCTGGAATGGACTGAAAGAAGTTTCGGATCGTGAAGGATACGTGTTTATCCATGACGGAGCCCGACCTTTTGTGGATGTCAGGATTGTTGAAAGAGCCTATCGCGAAGTACAGGTTCACGGAGCGTGCGTTGCAGGAATGCCTGTAAAAGATACAATAAAAGTATCGGATGCAGCAGGATATGTCTCAGAAACACCCGACCGAAGCAGAATATGGTCGGTGCAGACACCACAGGTCTTCGAGACGGGACTTATAAAGAACGCATATTCTCTTTTGATGCAGGATGGGAACGGTAAAGTGACAGATGATGCTATGGTTGTCGAAAAAATGACAGGACACGCGGTGAAGCTGATAGAGGGGAGTTATGAAAATATAAAAATTACTACTCCGGAAGATCTTGAGATTGGCGAGATATTTGTCAGTCATCGTAAATAAACCGGAGTAGCAGTAAAATCTGTACAAAAAAATAAGCAGTAAAATCTGTACAAAAAATGTTGACGCGGCAAAAAAAATATGATAATATACTTCATGCGTTAAGCAAATATGAATTATGGTAAATGGAGAGATATCGAAGTGGTCATAACGAGGCGGTCTTGAAAACCGTTTGTCCGAAAGGGCGCGTGGGTTCGAATCCCACTCTCTCCGCTCCGGAAAGCATCATGAATTTGGTTACATGATGCTTTCTTTTATTATATTACCTGGTGCGGCTCTGAACTATAATAAAAACAGAAAAAATTTAAAAATAGGAAAAAAGTACTGGACAAAAAGCAATTTATCATGTATATTAATCTTCGGACGTTTTGGAGAAGTACCCAAGCTGGCCGAAGGGGCTCCCCTGGAAAGGGAGTAGGTCGTTAGTAGCGGCGCGAGGGTTCAAATCCCTCCTTCTCCGCGAGGGTTCAAATCCCTCCTTCTCCGTTTGCTTTCGTCACACGAGACTTTTGTTTGTGAGGGGAGCAATAATGGTTTCTGAAGAATGTTAAAAAACTTGTAAAAAAGTTGAAAAAACTGTTGACAAGAAGCTTTCTGAATGATACTATTAATGAGCTGACCCAAACGGGACAGCAAAGCAAAAAAAGAAAATTAAAAAAGTTCTTGACAAAAGAAAAGTGCTATGTTAAAATAGAAAAGCTTGAGTCAAAACTTTTGCAAACGAACATTGATAACTAAACAATAGACAACAAACCCTTGAAAATTTCTTTAAGAGAAGATTTTTAAGAACAGCTAAGATTACAAACGGTGACAGGGA
>SFGN01000239.1 GCA_004556565.1 Lachnospiraceae bacterium
AGACCGCTGCAAATTCTGCGTGCTGACGGGACGTGGGAAAATATTGGCGGGATGAAGTAACCCGACAGCTTCACAAAACCGGAGTCCGGCTCCGGTTTTGTGTTGCAATGTCCGGGGGATATTTGTTAGGAATGTTTGGATAGGTCTATTTTGAAGGTTGAAATGTATGTTATCGCCCTCTTCTATAAATTTGGGATGTTCATGGAGTTCTTTAACCAGAAACCTGACTTCGCCTGATAATCGTGTTTTATCCTCTGTAAGGGATGCTGCAGTTCACTCTGATAATGGGACGCAAGTAAAGGTTGGCAACAGAACATATCGTGTTGTGGTCACTGATAATAAGTTTTGCGTCACAAGAGAAAGTCATAGTGGTTGTTTTACTAATCTGTTGCATAGGCTGGGATGGCCTAAGGGAGAGATTAGCAGAAAGATTGAGGTTATGTTGAATTCATCGCCAGTGAATATGGCTATGGAAAGAGGAAGTGTTCATTCGAACAGACCTGATTTACCTCCTGTTGATTATGCACTGCCAGAGTTACCTAGTGTGGATTATAACAGGTTGCCTGTGCTGGGTAATGTTATTGGCAAGGGGGGGAACGCTGTAGTGTATGAAGATGCAGAGGATGCAACAAAAGTCCTGAAGATGTTTACTACATCTCAAAGCCATGAGGAGGTGACAAACGAAGTTCGTTGCTTCAACAAATATTATGGCGCCGGGAGTGCAGAAAAAATATATGGCGATAATGATGATGTTCTTGGTATTAGAATGAATAAAATAAACGGGGAGTCGCTTTTTAATATTTCGTCATTGCCAGTACAGGCTGAGCATGCTATTTACGATATGTTTGACAGGCTGGAGCAAAAAGGAATTCTTTTTATCGATACAACAGAGACAAATGTTTTATATGACCGTGTAAGGAATGAATTTAATCCAATAGATATATCATCTTATAATGTTTCTGACCGTTCATGGAGTGAAAGCCAAATAATGCAATCTTATCATGGCGGAAAGCAAGATCTTATTAGTGTGGTATTAAGTAAAATTTAGTAATTTTATCCAGCGTAGTAGATTTGTTGCATGGATGGAGTTGGTAAAAAGTTGTGTGGCTGGCAATTCTTGGCGGATCACAGAAATGGACAATGCCGCTGAGAGACTGGCGAATGGCATATAGGCACCAGAAAAATTTCAGACATTACATAATGTCCATGCCAGAAGTTCCTTTTGCTCCTCGCCTGTATTTATAGGTAAACATAGAGTGAATGAGTGAGATATGAAAGACATTAGCCTTCCCCCCCCGACGTCCGCGTCCTGTCTGACGGGGGCCATATCTGTAAATACTGAAGCTGTATTATCTCCCATGCAACACACTTCAGCCTTACATGTAAGATATTTTGCTTCCCTGTGCTCACAGAATCTCAAAGCTAATGTACTGCTA
Source organism: Lachnospiraceae bacterium (assembly GCA_004556565.1). Taxonomy (GTDB): domain Bacteria; phylum Bacillota; class Clostridia; order Lachnospirales; family Lachnospiraceae; genus Schaedlerella. The sequence continues at coordinate 1,437 of SFGN01000239.1, forward strand.
AATAGTGATGACCACGAAGTACCTATACATCAGAAAAATCCTGCTGCAATAATGCAAAATATCGACTCTAACATCAAACAGATGGCAACAGACTGGGGGATGTCGATTGAGGAGGTTGAGGTTATTATAGGGCGAGAGAAAGGCATTGTGGAACCCTCCTGCGGAGTTACCGCTAATGCCATTATGAAACTATTTCTGGACAAGGATGGCTTCAGTTACTGCTTTGAAAATGAACAGACACTATCGCTCGAGCAGCTTCAGGAGCGCCTGTCCTGTATGCCTGAATGTAAGAGCTTTGTATTACGTGTTAATGATGGTGCGCTTGGTCATGCTTACATTGTCGATATTCCCAAAGGAGAAAACTCTTGTCGTCTTGCATTCTTGTATCAGTCAGATTTAGGAGAGGGCGTCACCAGAAAGTTAAGATTTGAGGACTGGATGACGCATAAAGCATTGACTCCGATTTTGCTGGATGATATTTGCAATTACTTCTCCTGTATGTCTCAAAATAAGACAGATTTGGAGCAGATTGCAACGTTATTTGATATTGATGGAAATGTTAAAATGTTACGAAAGGAAAATATTCAATATCAAAAATATGATAATTTTAGTTTCCAGTTGTTTGAGTATGACACCGATAACATTGAAAAAAATATTGAGATAATAAAATCACTATGTGGTTAGCTTTTGTTAAAACTGCAATTATTTGTAAACATAATAAGTATTGTAAGGGTTAACCATTATTACTATTATTACTACTGCTGTTACTACTATGTGTTTTTAGGTCATTAGCTGCTCTATTTTTGACTCTCCTCTTTTCTTCTGCTGGAAAACAGAGCTCTGTCCTGGAGGCTGCCTCTGTCCCGAGTGAAAGGCAAGAACTTCCTCTTCTTTGCACAGCTCCCAAGTCCCCACTGGCCCATCGACCGTTCTGCAGCCTCAGAAGTGTGAAGACCACCCTTCCCTCGGACCCTATACCATATCCCTCTATGTCTGCCTGTGTCCTATCTCTTAGGCAGGGAC
>SFGN01000240.1 GCA_004556565.1 Lachnospiraceae bacterium
TGTGAACTTCCTAAATAATGTCCCCTAAACCCGTTTTAGCCAAATGTGGAATCCAAAAAACCTTGTAAATCCGGGGCTTGTGAGCATTTGTGCTTGCAAAGTGCCGGATTTTATGATAGAATAATTATAGGGTACTTATACCCTATAATTACAAGAGATTTTTTGGGGGATGGAGTGTCAAATGTTCCTGAAATTTAAAGTGGATATCCCGGTTGTTCCTGGAAAACTTGTGCGAAAAAAACGTGGGGGACACACATACATAGAGTATGAATATGACCGTATTTATGATCCGGTTAAGCAATACACTTATCCAAAACGTGCTTCTATTGGCAGGGTGGATCCGGATGATCCGAGTAAAATGACGCCAAACGAAAATTTCCTGAAGTATTTTCCGGATGCAGAAATGCCGGAAGAAATCAGCCGTTCTGACAGAAGCCCCTATCTGAATATCGGTCCTTATGTTGTACTGCACAAAGTGATCCGGGACTGCAGGCTGAGGGAGACATTAGGCGAATACATGGATGATAAAGATGCGGGATTTGTTCTGGATCTGGCCTGCTACAGTATTGTTACGGAAAACAATGCCGGACAGTATTATCCCGACTACGCATACAACCATCCTCTTTTCACACCGGATATGAAAATCTATACGGATTCTAGGGTTTCCGATTTTCTCCGGAAAATGAAACCGGAACAATCGGTGGGTTTTCTGAACAGCTGGAATCAATCCAGAAATAAAAGGCAGAGGATCTATATTTCCTATGATTCAACAAATAAGAACTGTCAGGCCGGGGATATTGATCTTGTAGAGTATGGTAAAGCGAAAGTTGATGAAGGACTCCCGATTTTCAATTACTCGGTTGCCTGTGATGCATCAAACCGCGAACCGCTTTTTTATGAAGTGTATCCGGGAAGTATCAATGATGTTTCCCAGTTAACCTGTATGATCGACAAAGCACACGGATACGGATACCGCAGTCTCGGGTTCATTCTGGACAGAGGATATTTCAGCAGAAAAAATCTGTCGTATATGGAACAGAATGGATACAGCTTTCTGATCATGGTCAAAGGAATGAAGGAATTCATCAGTGACATCATACTGGAAAACCATGGGAAATTTGAAAACAGCAGGGCAAAGTATAATGACAGATATGATGTATACGGAACCACTGTCACCCGGTATCTGTATGAAGGAGACCAGAAAAAGAGACATATTCATATCTACTACAGTGATGGCAGAGCTTATGGAGAAAAGCAGGAGATCAAGCAGAAAATACGTCGTTTAAAAGAGTATCTGGACAAATGTGTCGGAAAAGAATGTACCGCTTTTGGACCGGAGATCAGGAAATATTTCTATCTGCATTTTGAAAAAGATGGAAAAACGCTGAAACTGGCTGAAGAGAACACGAAGGAGGTAGAAAAAGACCTGTCCCTTGCCGGATATTTTGCCATCGTATCATCGGATAACATGACAGCAAAAGAAGCGATCGATATCTATAAGAGCAGGGATGCATCAGAAAAACTGTTTCGGAGTGACAAGTCATATCTTGGAAATAAAAGTATGCGAGTCTGTTCGGAAGAAGCACTTTCTTCCAAGATATTTATTCAGTTTATTGCCCTGATCCTTCGGAGCAGGATCTATACCGCATTAAAAGATAAATGTGAAAAAATGCTGAAAAAACCGAACTATATGACGGTACCGGCAGCGCTGAAAGAACTGGAAAAGATTGTAATGATAAGGCAGTTAGATGGTCGGTACAGGCTGGATCATGCGGTTACAGCAACCCAGAAGACCATTCTGGATGCATTTGGGTTAAACGAGGGGAATGTACGACATCACGCAAAGGAGATCGGGGAGATACTGCAAAATAAAATGACCGGGGATTAAGGAGGGAAGAAAAAATGGCAAGAATGCGCAGAAACAGTGAACAGACACTGGAGTTTAAAATAGAACAGGCAGAAGCAAAGGTGGCAAAAACAAGAGAAGCCCATGAAAAAGCAGTAGATGAACTGAAGAAGTTATACGATATCCGAAAGGCATATCAAAGAGATGAACTTCTGAAAGCCCTTGAGTCCAGCCACCGCTCATATGATGAGATCCTGGCATTTATTACATCATCTTCAGAGGAGAAATAATGATGATCAGTGAAAAGAATCTAACCGATGCAGAGAAAAAACGAATCGAATCACTGGATAAGAGAATTGAAAAAATCCAAAATAAGATCATTGCCAAGCGTAAAGAGTACGATGCAATGACAGAAGAACTTCAAAAGCTGCTCGAAGAGAGATATCCCGAGAAAAAAAGTGAAAAGATAAAAAATACTCTTTATGAAGCGTATTCCCATAGCGACAGATCATTGGATGATATCCTTGCGTTTATGGAAGGAAGAGATGATGATATCGACTGGTGAGGGACGGGGAAATTAATCTTTAGGGGATTTTTTTTAGGAAGTTAACAT
>SFGN01000054.1 GCA_004556565.1 Lachnospiraceae bacterium
TTGAAAGCCTTTAATATCAGCAATACTTAAGAATTTCCTCGGATAATTGAATATCTGGGATAATGCGCTCTATCCGAGTTCTGGGATAGGGCGCACTTATGGACAACCAGAGGTCGTCCGTATAAGTTTGCCACAGGTGGCAACCGGTCTGCGCTAACGCTTGCCGGGCTCGTTCCGTCGGCGGGCATTTCATGCAGACCTGCTCATGTCGCAGGAGGCACTCTTCGCCAGAGGGGCGCATTCCATGCAGGCTGTTATGCACAGAGCACTCTTACGCAGAGGGCGTTCCGGCAGATACCATTCTCTTTTACAGGAAATGTTAACTGCCGGAAATCAATGCCGGGTACGGCAGAAAGGGGGGAAACGGATCATGGCGATCTTTCATTATACGGTAAAGATTGTCGGACGCAGCAAAGGGAAATCCATCATATCAGCGTCTGCCTATCTCAATGGTGATGTAATGAAAAATGAAGAAACAGGCAGGATCAGTTACTACACTTCCAAAAGAGAAGTTGTTTATACCAGTTTGATGATGTGTGAAAATGCACCGCAGGAATGGCAGAATGTACCTGCCGAAAATATCAAACGGTTTCAGAAATCTGTCCGGTATAAAAGGGCAGACAACAAAGAAGTTGTACTGGAGAAATTCAAACTTACTTTTCAGAAACAGTGCTTATGGAATGAAGTTTTGAAGATTGAGAAAAGTTCAGATGCACAGCTTGGCAGATCGTTTGAGTTCTCACTTCCAAAAGAATGGAATCGACAGGAACAAATTGAATATACAACAGATTATATTCAGAAAAACTTTGTGGACAAAGGCATGTGTGCAGATTGGAGCATTCACGATAAGGGCGACGGAAACCCGCATGTGCATTTACTTGTAACCATGCGTCCCTTTAATCCCGACCACTCATGGGGAAACAAAGAAGTCAAAGACTGGGAGTTTGTCAGAGATACTGACGGAAATATTGTGGTTGATGAATCCCACCCGGACTGGTGGCAGGATAAAAAGAATCCTGACCGTCATGGAATCCGAATTCCGGTATTGGACGAAAACGGTAATCAGAAAGTTGGTGCAAGGAACCGTAAACAATGGAAACGGGTGCTGACCGATGCTACCGGATGGAACAATCCAAAGAATTGTGAATTATGGCGGAGCGAATGGGCGAAAGTCTGTAATGACCATTTATCAGTAGAACAACAGATTGACCACCGTTCCTATGCAAGACAGGGAAAATTAGAAATCCCTACAATCCATGAGGGTGCTGATGCAAGAAAGATTGATGAGAAATTCCAGAGTGGACAGGTGCAGACAGCTTCATGGAAAGTAGAGGAAAACCAGATCATAAAAAGACAAAATGCACTGCTGAAAAAGATACAGACCAGTTTCGGAAAAGTATCTGGTGCATTATCACAGTGGAAGGAGTGGTTAAATGACCTTAGAAGAAAGCCGGGAAGTCATTCCCATGATGGAGTCAATGATAAACCAGATCGAGGAACAGCAGAACCTTATGGCAGAGATGGTACAGGAATTACAGGAACGGGACAGACAGCTTCTGTCCTTTCAGGAGCAGAACCAGAGTTTGCAGATCTTAAACAGCGAGTTATCCGGGCTTCTGAATCTTTTGCCAGATACAGAAGAACTGCTCTCCCAGATCGAACAGCAAAAAGTCAGAATCGAACAGTTGGAAAACGAGAATCAGCAATGGCAGGAATTAACGCAGAAGCTGAACAACGAGAACAGCTTATTACTGACATTAAACAGCAGATAGAGAAAGCGAGGGATATTGATGAACGAATGCGTAAACTTAGAGAACGTCGGGCGGGTGGAAGAACTCCTGGCAATGACGGAACAGATGCAGGACGAACTGGATCAGAAAGACCAGACAATTCTGGAACTGAACAGGCAGCTAAACAGATCGCTGACCTTGAACGAGAAATTGAACAGCGAAAATAGAGCCGAGAATATCGAAGCATTGCGGACAAAATTAAAGCAAACAGAGGAACAATTAACCAGCGAGACAGACAGCAGGAAAAGAGCCGACGCAGAAGTCGTGGCATGGAAATTTAAGTACGAAAAAGCGGAGCAGGCAAAACGCTATGCACAGACACACCAAAAGACGGTAGAGGTGCCTGTCGAGAAAAAAGTGCCTTATGAGAAATGCGATAACTGTGACCGTACTGCTTATCAGAAAGCAAAAGAAAAATGCGATAATCGAAAAATTCAGTTGGAGAAAAAATATAAACAAATGACAACAGGTTATGAAAGCCTTATGTTCCTGTTGGCATGGTACAGCATAGCAACTACACTGTTCACAGCTATCCTTTCTCCGGTTTTTCTTAACGACTGTATCACCTTTTTCGGTACGATTGGTAAAGGAATCATAAACCTGTTTCGAGAATTTGTTACAGGAGCAGATTCTTTCGGACAGTTAAGCAATGGAATCTCAAACAGTATCGTTTCCGGGATTGTGTACTGGCTGATCGCGGCTATTGTTATGGGAATTTTATTCATTATAACGGGATTCCTGATAATTGGGATTGGCTATCAGGTGGGAAAAATCTACCGGAAATATTGTTGGGATATCATCAGCATTATGGTGGCAATAATGAGTACAGCTATCGTAATCTACTTTGGCGAATGGATAAAATCTGTCATTCCGATAAACCTCATTGTACTGTTACTACTTGTATATGTGGTCTATATTGGAATTCGATGTTATGTAAAAGACTGGCGAGAAGAGCGGGGATATTATTAAGAAAAACACAGGGAGATGTCTTTATCTTCCTGTGTTAAAAATGAAGCATTGATTATTTTTATATGAGAGGGATTATCGGACAGACCTATATCGTGTTACAAAGTGTTGTAAAGCCTGCAATTTCGTGATTTTTAAAATTGACCATTTTATAGGATACTATAAAAAATAATTCAAAACAAGTCTTTTATTTTTTAAAAGAGTGATATATATTAAGTGTATACAAAAGCATGCGCATTCTTTTAAAGTCGTCTATAAATCTTAAATTCCTCAAGAAAGGAGGAAAATCATGAAAAAAATTAAACGTTGTATAGCAATTATTTTGTCAATGGTTTTAGGATTTTCGATGTCAACAGTATCTTTTGCTAGTGAAAGGTATAATCAAAATGACAATTCGAAGGGGACTTGTAGTAAAGAAGATGTTGACTTATCCAATGGTGGTTATACTATAATTTATGAAGATGGAGAATTATATATAGTTCCTTCTCAAGAAACACGAATGGGTGGCGGAATTGGATACTGTACTGTAAAAAATAAGACTTTTTCATATTCTATGACAAGAAGTCAAGCAGAGGCAGCTCTTAAAGCAATAAATGTGGGAGAGGGTGCGACTAAAAGTTTAGGGACTTTACTGCTAGCTGCTTTAGGTGGTCCTGTTGGTTCGGTTGTTGGACTCAGTGTTTCTGTAATTCTTAATTTTATCGGCGGAGAGAGTACTTACGTTAGTCATTTAAAATCATTTCTTAATTCGGGTAAATCTGTAGCATATTTTAAGTTTGACACACATTGTGTGAATAGAGGAACTATGTATGGAGATCCAATGTATGATTACGTGGTAGATAACGTAAGAATGACTTATTAAAAAATTGCATGAAAAGAAAGTATTGGGCGTTATTAGTTTTTGCGTTAATAATAGTATTGCAGTGGATTGGATTAGGATTTCATGGTCAAATAAGGTTTATTTTTTTGATAATTATATTAGTTCTAATTGTTTTATTTGCAATATTATTGCGAAAATAGCAAAAGTGATTTGTGAATAGTGAGGTAAAGGAACAAGGTGAAGCCGATACACTTAGGGCAGTCCTTTACGGAACGGACACAGCCAGTACCGCAATGATACATAAGAGGGCTTGAAAGAAGGTCACAAACCTTGCAAGTCCTCTTGTTTATTCTATGTGTCGAGCCCGTCTATGTGTCAGATTGCATTTTCTGATAGACTGTTTCTTTTCGTGACTTATCAAAGAAAGTTCTCCTGTCGGGTATGTTCCAATTGTTTATTTCGGATATAAGCGTCTAATTCACAATTATATTCGTAGAGGCGAAAGACTACTTTGTTCTAAAAGGTATTTCTATATCTCTAATGAATCTTCCGCGTTCACCCACATCTGCAAATTTCCATCAAGATATAATCTTGCATATTCAAGTGGTTCATCAACTGCAAGTGAAGTTAATGCACAGTCTGATCCGGGAGTGGTTTTTAAATTCTTTTCTGCTTCCCAACAATCAATGCGAAGCATATAGCCAGCACTGGTATAAACATCAATACTGTTTCTGTGTGGATTGTATTCTGCAAATATCGTTCTCATCGTATCCTATCTCCTTATCATTCAATCAATCATCAGATACAAAAATCAGAAGCATTTCAATCAGTTCACCATGTCACTTTTATTTTGTGTTATACTGTTTTATATGATTTTCTTGCCCTTGTATTTGCCCTTATCAGAATTCGTAAACACTGATGGGACGATATAACACAAGGGAAAGAATAAGGGAAAGCTCATCTGCGATAAATCCAGTGTTTTCAAGGGTTGGCAGAGAATTTAATAACAAGATATAACAGTTATCAAATCTCTTAAAACAGGTGAAATCTCAATTGGGATTGGCTTACTTCTTGCTTTCGATAGAATGCAAAATGAAAGCACCCATTGCGGCAATAGAAAAAATAATACCTAGTATGATCCAAGGTTCAGCATTGCACCAATGATGATACCTACATAACCGAATAAAATAGTTGCAATAATAGCAATAGCAATCTTACCCATACGATCACACTCCTTTGTCAAATTCAAATAATCGCACGCATTCAGACTCTGTATAAAGACTGAATGCACGCATTATATAAAATAAATAATTACTCTTGATGTTCCAATACCCACCTAAGCATCGCTTCATACTCCAAGCTACCATCTGCTACTGAAAGAACCATTTCATATAGTTCTTTTTGTGTATACCGTAATTCAATTCCATTTAAAGCAAAGAATACAAGCATCGCATGCGTTCCTATACGTTTGTTCCCATCCAACATACAATGATTTTTTATCAAACCATAGCCAAGACGTGTACCTTTTGCTTGGATCGTTGGATATAATTCCTCTCCGCCAAATGCTTGAAACGGCGTCTCAATAGCCGATTCCAATAAATTGAAATCTCTTACACCATCAATTCCACCGGTCTGTTCAATGAGCTGTGAATGGAGCATCAAAATCTGCTCTTTACTCAGTCTTTTCATTTAGAAAGCACCTCGTAAGCTTCTTTATTCTGTGCAAGTAATCGCTTTGAAATCTCAAGTACATCTTCATCCTTAGCTACAGCACTTTCTTCCGCTTTGCTAAAATCGATTACTAAATATCTTGGTGCATTATTCTTAAGTATAACAACTGAGCCAAGCTCATCTACTAATCTTGCAACTTTTGAAAAGTTCTGATTTGCTTCTGTAATTGAAACCATTGTGTTTGTATCTACTGTCATGCGAACACCTCCTAAATCTTATATAGTTAGTATATCACTTTTTCTAGGATAAATTCAACCTATTCCAATATATTATAGTTAAATATCCGCCATAATGTGAACTTCCAAAAATCCAACTTGCAAGAAGTTCCTCTTCCTTACCTCTGCCGCCATTCCAAATCGGACCTACAGTATGTATCACATAATCGCATGGCAGATTATATGCTTTTGTAATCTTTGCCTGACCTGTCTCACAACCATGAAGATTCCTACACTCTGCTAGAAGTTCCGGTCCTGCTGCCCTGTGAATGGCACCATCAACTCCACCTCCTCCTAAAAGAGAATTGTTTGCAGCATTTACGATTGCCTGAACATCTGTAATTTTCGTAATATCACCTTTTACCGTCTTGATTAAATACATTTTCCCACCTGCCTGATTCTTATATTACTATTCCATTGCAATGGTCAATCTCATGCTGAATAATCTGTGCTGTCCATCCTAAATACTTTCCATGCTGTTTCTTAAAGTTCTGATCAAGATAATCCACTTCTATTTTCTGATATCTCGTGCATGGTCTTACACCTTTCAGAGAAAGACATCCTTCCTCAGTCTGATACGCCCCGGATTTCTTTGTAATTATCGGATTTATCATTGCAAATTGAAATGGTCCGGCTGCTACTACAATGATATTCTTTTTTTCTCCAATCATATTGGCAGCCATACCAACACAGTGCTCTAAATTTGCCCTAAGTGTATCAAGCAGATCAGTCACAATCTGTTTATCTGCCTCTGTTGCATTCACTGACTTCTGTGCCAGAAACAGCGGATCATGCATTATCTTCTTTACCATTAATTCCATCCCTTCCATACATCAGGCTGATATCCAAGTGTAGACTGCTTTCCATTTCTTACTACTGGTGTTTTAATTACCTGCGGATTCTCAAGTACCTTTTCCAGTTTATCTTCATCTGCAATATACTTAATAAGAGCAAGTATATCCTGGTCTGTCTCCGCTCCGCTTCGGTCCGCGCAAGACCGAAGTCCACCGGACTTCGTGCGCCCTTCCCAGTTAATCATATTGTCAAGACCACCATTAACCTGTGCAACAGAAGTAAACTCACCCTTACTCATGCCTTTTTCTTTCATATCAATAAACTGATATTTAATGCCACGCTCCTTAAAGAAGCGTTCTGCTTTCTTTGTATCATTGCATTTCTTAGTTCCAAAAATCTGTATATTCATCTGCTTCACCTACCACATATCATAAAGTTTCATTTTCTCTGTATTTCTATATTCATGCTTCTCGTAGTACCCAATCAGCTTTCCTTCATCTCGAAGTGCAACCATATATACATCCTTATTTTGTTTTTCATTGTGAAAAGTATATACAATATTGTGGTTATCATCTGCTATAAACCAATCAACCACTTGCTGTATCTTTTCTCTAGACGCTTGATTATGACATTCCATGAGGCTTCTTCCAATCAACTTTTCTCCGCCCCATTTCTCATAGTTAAGTACAGCCGCCGGATTCATATAAATAATTTCATGATTCAAATTGCATATTACTACCGCACATCTATCCTGATCCACGATACTCTTATAAAAACTCACATATGACTTGAACTTTATGTTTTTCTCATTATCCAGTCGTTTCTGCAAATGCGGCTTCTTTCTGTGATAATAACTGACAATTTCTCCCGACGGTATCCATATCTGTGCCTCATTAATCTTATCAAGAACCGCATCAATAATATGCTCATCCGCTTCTGAGTCAGGAAGTTTTTCATTCTCAGTTACATACTTTTTGTATTCTTCATATACCCAATCAGTAATCTTATCTTTCTGCTTCATCTTAAGATTGTTAAAAGACTTGTTCATCTGCAAAAGCTGTCCATCTATTTTCTTATGTAATTTGGTTTTCTTGCTCTTTGCCACTCTTTAATCTCCTTCTTGTATCCGTGCCATCAACACCAATTTCTCAAACGACTGTGCAAACCTCTTATCATCTTCCTCCGTCCTTTTCTTAGGACCTTTTAAGTGATTCTTATGAGAACCTCTCCTTGCTTTCTTTTTCTGGTGTCGTTCCATTAACATCTGTTCAATATTTTCATTTGTGTACCATTTTCCTGATTGATGAATTGCATACGCACCTTTTCCAAGTGCCATTGCTGCCACTCCATAATCCTGTGAAACAACGATGTCTCCTTTTTGACAAATACTGATTATTTTATAATCAACTGCGTCTGTTCCTGCACCAACCACAATTACTTCGCTGTAATCAGAAGTCAAAATGTGATTCGTATCGCAGAGCAATGTAACATCGATTCTATATTTTTCTGCCACTTCTTCTACAATACGCACAACAGGACATGCATCTGCATCTACAAAAATCTTCATACCACCATTCCTTAACCACTACTGTGACTTATTCATATACAACACAAAAAATAAAAGTATTACTTTTATTATTCCCGCTAAAATCAATAATCCAATAATCACTAAACCCAATCCCTTTAACCCATCGCTAAAAGAATGTTTTTCAATGGATTCATCCACTCTATCTTTGACCATCTCTTGTAAAAGTAATTCATCTTCAGAATCAATTCTTCCGTTATGATTATAATCTTTCATGCATAATCCTTATCCTTTAGGAATGACCATCTGCATTTTTAGTCCTTTATCGTCTATAGATGGGTTCTCCGGTATCATCTCTGTCCTACCCTGTGCATCAAGATTTGCTGTGACTGCAAGACAGACTGCATCCAAAATATCATCTAATTTACACCCTAACTTTTTTGCAGATGTTCTCACATATTCCTCCGATAACCCCTGCGAATACCTTGATAATACCCGAACTCGGTCAGTGATTCCTTCTTTCTCCGATTTATTCGTCATAAGAACCTCTCCGTTCAGTCGTGCAAAGCACACCTCCGGATGGCTTTCTCTGATTACGTTCATATACTCTTCATTTGACAGTAAAAACTCATCTACTTCTCTCATTTTAGGAATAATGGCTATCGTCTGTTCTGATAAACCTTTTCCAATCGCTGATAAGTTTGCATCTTTCTGTTTAGCTTTTGTAAACTCGTACACTGCCTGTCTTGTAGGAACCGCAAATACGGTTGAAGTTCTAGGCTTTACAATCTTTCTGGCAATTCCATCCGGTCTTTTATCATACTGCTCTATATTGCTTGGAAATCCTATTACCATATCCACAAGCATTCCATCAAATTGTGTGATATCAAAAACCATTTTTGAGAAATCACTATATTTCTTCAAAGATAGCTCTCCGTCACTAATTAATGCAGTTATCCAGCCGCCTCTGCATCCGTCAACCCCTACAAATATTCCTTTATCTAAAATCTGTTTGTCTTCTTCCTTACTTAAATCAAACATCTTTGCCACTTCTACAATATGGGCAATGTTTTTACCACCGGCATATCTGTTTGAATCTGCAAAATCATCTTCAATACTAATCCATTCCAAAGAATTGACTTCCTCTATGAGAGGTACATCATCTTCCAAAATACCAACATACATTTCAAGAACAAACTGTTGCTGATAGTATGTCATATCCATGAGCCTATGTAGCTTTATATCTCTTTTAGAAATACCAGTTTCTTCAAAAAGCTCCCTATAAGCGGCATGCTCACTTGTCTCTTCCGACTCCACTTTTCCACCAACGAAATTAAGCAGTCCCTTATACGGATTTTTCGCACGCTTACAGAAAAGAAGCTTTTCTTTGTTTTTATTAAATACAACTATACAATTACAACGCCTGAATCTCATTTATTCACTTCTCTCCGGTTGCTTGTCCAACCAATTCTCACCATCGTATTCTTCAATCTGATTTACTATTTTATTAAGAAAATTTCTTAAATACTCGTTGTCTTCCCTTCCTTGGGCAAACCACACATTAGACTGTCCAAATCCATACGCAACACCCTTTGATTTTCTTGGCACTTTCCATTTATTTGCTTTTCTACGTGCTGGTCTCGGCAAGAGTACACAATCCTCTTTCTTTGCTATTGCATTGTATGCCTGATCATAATATCCTTCTTCATCATCAGACGGAAACCTAATCACCTCGTAATTCCTATACACCGTTGCATGTTTATACCACCCAACAACATAAGTTTCTTTTTCTATGGCATCCGGATATAAAGCACAATAAACTACAAGCACATCGTCTACCTGAGTTTCATTCTTGCAGGCTTCACAACCATCAATCTTCTCAATCTTCAATTGATTCCTTGTCTCACCGTTCGTAGATTTTGTCTCTACAAATCCAAGACAATACTCTCCTTCTGGATATCCCGCATCCTTTGAAAGAGGCACTACATCAAAGTTATATTTTTCATGAGCATCAAGATTCTCTTTAACATAAGAACCACCACCTTTAGGCTCATCTTTTCCCGGCACAATTCCCTTATAGTAATCCATCCACGCAATGTTACAAAATAAAATTCTCAACACATCAACCTTCCTTCCCTTTTGAGAATGGACTCAAATCAATAAACAAATCTTTTAATTTGCTTGTATCAGCAAATTCTCTGAATAAATATTCAAGTAATTCTTCCTGCCTAGCTTGTCCCAACGTTAATCTATAAAGTGAAAGTATCTTAATGAGTCTCTCATAGTTGACTTCATCTTTGCTCATAGGATACATCGGTACAAGCCTTTCAATCTTTACACTCTGATTTTTTCCAAAACACCAGAATGGTACAAGTTCTGATTGCTCTGATTGTTTCTCTGCTTTTGCAGCCTCAAACATTTCATTCCAAATATCTCTTTTAAATTCAATATCTCCATATTTATCTGCAACATTCTGTCTGATTGCAAGACACTTAAATCTATTGATTCTTCCTTCCCTTTGTTCCAAATCAATCGGATTACTTGGCAGATTCCAGTGCATTATTACACGACAGTAATTATGGAAATCAAGCCCTTCCTGACCAATTGATGTCGTTGCGAGCACAAATGGTCGCATCGGTGAGTTAAATGCATTTCTGATATTCTCTTTACGCATGACTACCTTTGAATTATCTCCAGCATCTTTTGTAAATCCAACAGCATAACTAGACCTGATCCGGCATCCCTCACTTTTCTTATCCAATCCGTTAATACGTTTCTTAAATGACGGATATGTATCGGCAATATAGGTTGCAGTGTGTATCCTCAGAGAATCCATCATCATCTCATGTATTATCTGGTTTTTATTTCCTTCAGTCTGAAATCCCGCTGTCTCCCCAAGTATATGAATGTACTCATCGAACATTGCCTGAAAACAACCATCTTTACAATATTTTAATACATTCTGCCAGTGAGAATTATCATCTCGGCATCTTCCATAAGTCAGATCAATAATAGCCGTAGCTTCCGGAAGATTAAAATTATTCACAAATACTTTAGCAAGTGCTGTAGCCCTAGCTGTACTTTTTCCATTTGAACGATAAATACATATTGCAGGTGAACCAAGCACCATATTTACAAGAGTGTCTACTAAATCATCCGGTCTTCTTCCCAAATGAATTTCTTCCGATGCATTCAGGTATTCTTTCAGCTTGTCAATATGAGCGAGAAATCCTTTATTTCTCTTGTCTTTGGACAAACTGCAACTTTCAGATGTAGTATCCTCGTCATCAGAATTCATTTCCCATACAATGTCATCTATCCAATGCTTCGCATATATTACACCATCCATGAGCATAGGGGCAAGGTAATACCATCTTCCATCTTCTTTGTTGTTTGCTGAGTGTCCATATTTTTCTTCTATCTGATTCAGTCTGTCATTTAATGCCAATCTGACTGACTTTTCAATTTGCTCTAATGATTCTCTATTATTCAGTGATGTAGCCGGTGCATACATATCTGCCATGGTTTTTGACGGATACAGTAACGCAAACAGACTCATCCCTCTTACTTCGCCATTTGACACATTAAATCGAAGCCTTGCAACCGGATACCTTTTGAAACCTTCTGCAAAATAGCCTGTATTCTTCTTATCCTGATTCTTGCTCTGATGAACCAGTTTTCCAACAGTGAGTCTCTCAGCTTCATATGAGACCATGGCTCCTATCATTCTCGGAACCATCTCCCATGCAGAAAACACAAGTATTTTTGAGAAACCTTTACTATTCTTATAAGCACCTCCCATTTCATAATATGGCTTTGATGGTGGTACCCACATATATTTTTCCGCACCATTTATAAATGCTTTTTCCTTCAGTGCTTCCAGCCTCGCATTTGTTTTTGGAAGCTCGTCATATTTATTTATCTTGGTTCGATTTAACCAAAGAAGGGTTTGCTGTTTCTCATTACCGAATTTCTCCGGATGATTCATATAATACTTTTCAATCTGGTCCTTTATCTTATACTTTTTCATAAAAGACATAAGATATGGGCAACTCTTTACATAGTCTACCGGGAGAGAATATCTGGAATCTGTAGCTGACAATAATTTTGCCATTTGTATGTAGGAATTTATATCATTTGCGTCTACCTGCAAATGATTTTTTACGCTGCTATCATCCGTGTAATCTCCGGAATCCATGACAGAAATCCTCTCTGTTCTGCTCACCCCTTGATACATGGCATTTTCTGCCTGCTCCTTAATATTGATGATTGCTCCATCCCCTGCTTTAAGTTCACTTAGTGCAATCGAATAATTTTTCCATATCTCTTTGAATCTGGCATTCTTATCAGCATCATCAAATAAAAAGTCCATCACCTGATAAAACTCTGCATAGTGCTCATCCAACTGATTTTCATCTATTTCTTCAAGTGTTGAATACAATTTGTACGGAGTCGCCGATAGAAGCAACACTCTTGTGTCATGTCCTCCAAGAAAGCTATGTGCCAGTATTCCGAGTTCGCTGTCATCTGAGGAGAGCAGGAACTTAAACCGCTGAAACTCGTCCATAATAACAAGATCCGGCTCAAGCATTGATACACTAATTCTGGCAAACATCACACGCAGCTTATTCATTAAATAATAGTTGGAATAGGTAAGCTGTTTTCCATATCTTCTCTCATGTAAATGATTAAGCAGCATATCTCTAATAGCAGGATACTCGGGATAATCAAGAAGCTTCTGTATCACTTTAGCAGGATATTTTCCAGCGGACTTCTTCTCACACTCAGATACTCTGTTCTCAAAACTCCATTTTGCCCAGTTATCCCATGCCTTTACCGCATCCAAAATTATAAATTTTTCAAGCGATGTCTTATGTCTGCTAAACTCCGGTATCCTCTTTAAAATAGCATACATCAGTGCTCTTTCCTGCACATTTCCTCCACCAGAAGTCATACGAAATGAAGTCTCCGGAGTAAGAGGAATAAACTGAATAAATCCCTCTTTTACAGATGAATCATTCTCCTGTTCTGTAATTCTAAGATGCTGCATAGACAATCTTGTTTCTGATACCGAACCAATCGCATTGTTCCCTGTAACATCCAGTTTTCTGATATTCTGATTCGCTATATTCTGATTTGAGCAGATATAGATAACCTTGAACAGATCATCTTTTTCTTCCATGCGTAATCTCGCAGTCTTTACAATGGTTCCTCGGGCAATCAGAGTCTTTCCCATTCCGACCTCATCCGCTACGAGCACTCTGTTCTGTCCATTCCGGAAAAGAAAATCCACTCTGTCTACAGTAGCTCTTTGAAAATCTTTCAGACCGTTCAAGGTGCGTTTTTCAAGATCATCTATATTAAATTGTGGCATAAAATCACCTCTAATCTCTTTATCTTCTGATTTTCAAAGTATTGCAAAACGTATCATACAGCTCACGAAACTCATCCGGAATAATCTCCTTATCCGTTACCATCTTAAGCACATATCCAATATCTCTAAACCTTTCCGGTTCTTCTACGGATGTTTTTAACATCTTCTCATATAAGACTGGCATTGCATCATTTGAGTGTTGAAAGATTCCTGATTCTCCTATTTGTTTTTTCTCAAGCATAGAAGCCAAATAATCATCACCCAGTACAAATGCAATATATTCCACAAATGATGCTCTGTCTTTTACTATACTATTTACAACTGCACTCTCTCTGTCCTCAGGAAAACCTATTGTCGGAATCATGATAATCCTATGAATTTCATCCTCACCTTCTTTTGCTGTAAGCTCATAGAACTCGGATAATTGCAGAATCTCAAGTTCTGTAAACTCGATCTTCTCACATAAAGTATGCTCTTGCTTTGAATTAAAAGGTGAAACCATAATAGTTTTATCACTTGTAACCCCCGGAAATTCTACTGTTACCTTATATTTTCCGTAATTGTCTTCTGTAATGGTTGCTTTTCTCTTTGCTCTACACAGTTCTTTAATTTTCTGTTCCAAAGCATTTTTGTTATCACCATCTATATCCTGAACTGCATCCATTACTGTTACTTTTTCAAAGGGATTCTTTACATCATCCGCCGGACCACAAAAAATATCCTTCAGGAACTTCTCTCCATTAAGATACTTATTCTTCGTTCCAAGCCACAGCATCATTTCAACATTCTTATTGATTGCAGAATAAGATGCATTCATAGAACCAAGATAAAGGTCTACATCTGCATATTTTCTTCTGATATATATTTTGGCATGAATATCCTGTTTCATTTTATCTGTCATTTCATCAGAAATTGCATCTTCTCCATCCACAATCTCGTCTTTCAATACATAAATTGTAAAATTGTCAGTATCCATTTCCTTCAGCTTACTCAATTCTGATCTTCTCGTTATGAGAGTCCTCTTACTGTCTGATAAACCTCTTTCAGCAATGTTGAAATCTGCAATAACACTCTCTGAAAGAAATGGCGACATCACTACCAGTTCATGGAATGTAGAGTCAGCACTGTTTCTATCGGTAGAAAATAACACATCCTCCGACATCTGATATGCGGTTTTTCCTATGCCAAGTGGCAGTATCTCAAAATTCTCTCCAAATTCTTTACTATCAAGCGAAAACGATACATCTGCCAGTTCTGCTTGCATATTTCTGATAAGCGTTCTCTTCTTACCAGCATGCTTCACATTGTTTGATACACTTCCTGACAGAAAATCCAGGAAATTTATAATCGGCTTCGTCTTTTTCTTCTGGCGTACCATTCTGCTACTATCCATAGAAAAACTAACATCCCAGCTTCTGTCGAAGGTTAAATTTCGGCTCATTACTACAAACCGATACTTCTTATCTCCATCTTTATTCACATAGGATAATACCCAAGTTTTAGGATGAAATGCTGGATATCTTCCAAGCTGCCTGTCTTTTGGTAATGTCACTTCCACAACCATTTTTTCCAGAAGAATGGATAGTGCTGTTGGCTTCAATGGCGCTTTTATCTGCCCGGCTTCGCAGAATAGAATTATCTTGTCAGAAACTTTCTGCAGTGCATTCAGCATACTGATAGGATTCTGCATAAGCTTGCTGTCTGTTTCCTCAGATAAGCCGAGACAGATAGCTACTGCTGTAAGTGCTTCTAAGTCAAGGGAATATGTAGTTCCTATTGCCTTATCAAGCTTGTATCCATTTGGTGGCATGAGAATAATGTTATAATCAGTCCTGTCACAATTCGAATCCGGTCTAAACATCAGAACTCACCTCCCCGGAATAAATATCATTGATAATCCTTCTGGCATTTGAGAATCTGTAGTCCAGTTCTCCACCACCAACCCATTTTGAATGGTCAAATTCCTTTGTTCTATTAAGTTTTGCTCTGTTAATACCTTTTAGTTGTCTTTCTCTTTTTTTAATAAGTTCGTCCGCTGCATCTATATCTAATGCCTTAAATGCTTTCTGAAGTTTACTTAGGAACAGATATGTTCCCGGGTTATGGAGTTCTAATTTATTTAATACAGCACTAAGGTCTACATTTGCTCTTCGCTTTACTTGTGGCTTAAGTCTATCCCACTCACTGACAGCTACTTCATTCTCTTCTTCTGACAACATCACATTAAATCGTACCCTTGCCATATATACAAGATTGTTGAATTCACAGGCAAGTTTCATCATGTACGCAAGCTTCTCTTCTACTTTTTCTGATAACTCTGCTGCCATTGAAACAAAATCTTCATACTTGTTCATATCAATACGATTTTTTAACACGTATTCAAGTAATGTTCCTTTTGCCCCCTTTTGTATTTGCTTATCCAGATAAAAGGCCTCTTCATTTGTAAGTTCAATCGTCAGATTATCTCTCCAATTATCATGATATATAGGCAGATTCCAAAAACTAACATTCATGATATCTCCTGCATCAGAATCATCTTTCTCATTTTCTTCTGTCTCGTCATTTCTATTACCAAGTTTTGCAGAAGATTTCTGTGTATTTAGCTTCACTGCCAACGAAACATATTCAGGTATGGATAATCCATAATCACAAAAGATTCCATAAGTACGAATACCATTCCAATAGATATCTGATGGTTTTCTTGCAACCCAGCCTTTCGGCAAAACACGAGTTCCAATGACACCTTCTGCCTTTGGATTTGCCTCGAGCAATTTAATTCCACACTCTTTTTCTTCCGCGTCTATCGCTCTCAAAATTCGATTTACATCTTTACCATATCTACCATCAATCGCATCTCTTAGGATATAAGGAACAATGAGAAAATACTTCGCTCTGGTCTGGATTGTAGATGTTCCCGGGAAGAAATAATTTGCAAAAGCATCACGAACAATGCCGATACCAAGTTCATCGACAGCTCCCTGTTCACTTAGAAGATTGATTACATCAAGTGCCTTCTGCCTGTCTTCTTTCGAAAAATCTATCCATCCCAACTGCATTTAATCACTCCTATCTAAAACTATGTCACATATGTATCTTCCACGTACGTCTCAGGCGTTGCTTCCTCTACTACCCCTGATTTTGGGTCAAAAATAAACTTTTTCTTTAATCTCTCATAAAGTACGGAACCAACTGTTTCCATAACCTGCTGCATCATATCCGGATCATCAAATAGCTTTCGGAAGAACTGGTCGTTCTGCTCATATCGCTCTGCTGCCATGTTCGGGAAATCTCTTGCAAATAGCAACATAAATGTGGAACGGTCATTATTCTTAGCGTAGCTCTGCCACTTCTCCTGTGTTGCGTAATCATTCTCCATTTGAACAAGTACCTTATCCATCTCCGTGAAATTCGTCCCATATTTCTCGTTTATCTTGTCTATAATCGCAGTCAATGGATCTTTCTTAGGTTCACGATGTCCGGCTTCTCCCGAGATAGGGGTAAAACCACCATCCGTGCTTTCCAGCTCAATCGGTCCTTCAAAATCTTTCTCCAGACGATAATACTCTAAGAGTACTTTATCATCTATATCAATCTTGCCTGCTCCTCCACCTTTTGGCAACATAGTATATAAGAATTTTCCGTAGACACTGAACTTATGAATATCCTTATCAAATAGTCTGCACACCTGAGTAATATAGGCATACACACGGTTAAAACTTGCAAGCGTTGACTTAAATACATCCTGTCTTTCTATCTCAAGCGTATTAAATCGGTCTACTGCCGGACGTAACTGTCCCTGCAATTTACCCAGATCACCTGCTGTCTGTTCTTCCTTCTGATAGAATAAATCCGCAAATTTGTCTACCTCTGAAGTCTGATATACCCGAAATCCATCCAGGGTATTCTTCATATCATACACAACATTCGGGTCAGTCTCTTCCAATAATACTGTCTCTTCATAAAAAGGTTCAAATGATGCCTTAATATCTTCCGCTGAATTGACAAAATCAAGCACAAATGTATCCAGCTTCCCTCTTGTGGTTCTATTGAGTCTTGATAAAGTCTGTACTGCCTTTACCCCGGATAACTTCTTATCCACGAACATGGTATGGAGCAGTGGTTCATCAAAACCGGTCTGATACTTCTCAGCAACAACCAGTATTCCATAATCATCCGTATGGAACGCTTCCGGCAGGGACTTCTCCTTGATTGTCTCACCAGTCTTGGCCTTATTCATCCCTTCTTCCGTATAGGAAGTGCCATCATCATTTACTTCACCGGAAATTGCCACCAATACTTCAAGGTCTTTGTATCCTTTTTCCTGAATCTGACGTCTGAATTCCTGCACATACCGAACTGCATGAAGTCTGGATGGTGTAACCACCATTGCCTTTGCCCTTCCACCCATCTTATGTCTGGTCACATTCATAAAATATTCCAACATAATCGCTGTTTTCTGTGAAATATTATGTGGATGCAATGTCTCATAATTCAAAATTGCTTTTGCACCAGCTGTCGTATCAAATACCGGATCATCCTCTATTGTCTTCGCAATCTATAAGCCATTTATGATAATGTCCTAGTATACCATATATGAAAATGTCCCAGATGTGGTATAATATCTTCCTTACGACTTATAACGAACAGGAGGA
>SFGN01000241.1 GCA_004556565.1 Lachnospiraceae bacterium
TACCAAATCAGATGGTTTCATGCTATTTTTATGCCAGTTATTATTGAATTTTCAAGGTGCATAGACACTTATTCAAGTGCGAAGTTTGAGTTAATAATATTCTAACCCAAATATCCCGGAGAAACAAGAAGGTGTGGAAAGACGAAAATATAATGACAGCCGTCGATGGGTATGCTATCATAGTATTGGCAGAAAATTCCGAAAAATATTTGAAAAATCCCAAAGGAGGGGCATTTTCATGAAGAAACACAGGAAAAAGATGGTTGCGCCGGTCATAATAGCATTACTTTTCGTTCTGTACTATGTGGGGATTGCTGTTTTGTTCTTCTATATTGAAGGGATTCCCGGATGGATGAAGGTTTTGCTCGCAGTCATTCCGCTGGCTCTTGCCGGTGTTATGATAGGCGTGCTTGCCAGCCGAATAAAAGAGATAAGGAGTGGAGAAGAAGATGATCTTAGTAAATACTGATTACATCAGCGGAAAAGAACTGGAAATGCTGGGAATGGTGAAGGGAAGCACCATCCAGTCAAAAAATGTAGGCCGTGATATTACACAGAGCTTTAAGACTCTGGTCGGCGGAGAATTGAAAGCGTATAATGAAATGATGAATGATGCCAGGGCTCTGGCGACAAAGCGTATGGTGGAGGAAGCGGAGGCTCTCGGAGCAGATGCCGTAGTAAATATCCGTTATGCATCTGCCGCTGTCATGCAGGGGGCAGCAGAAGTAATGGCATACGGAACCGCTGTGAAGTTTAAATAAAAGAATAAACATGATAGACAAACCAGATAAATATAATCACCGGGATCAGTCTGAAAATACAGACTGATCCCGGTGTGTTTTATTTTAATGATTATTAATGCCTGAATATACGGGTACCGTCCACCGCCGCAGCTATCGCTGCGGCGCATTTCTCCGGGTTGAAGCTTGAACATTTATTCTGCTTGAAACAGAGTGTGCATTAATGTGAGTCATGCCGGCAATCTGACTTTACATGGATTTTACAAAGCGTTTACAAAAGTGTGCTAGAAAGAAATGCTTTCTTTATGGGAATATGTAAATGACAATTTGCAGTAACTCCCAACTTCTTGTTGGGATACGGCGGCTGAGAGTAAGTCTTGAACGGGAGGAGTGATTCAAATGATAAAGAAGTATCTGCTTATAGGTTTTGCATTGATACTATCAGTGATTACGGTAAGCGGATGTTCCGTAGAAAAAGAGACAGAGAAAAGGGAAATATCCGGTCTGGATGAACTGGGAGTAATTACGGTTGTCTCGAGAGAGGAAGGTTCGGGGACCAGAAATGTATTTGCCGAGAGCCTGGATTTTTTTGATGATGCAACAGGATTGGATTTGACAAAACAGGACTGCGAAATTGTAAGAAGCGGCGATGAAGTGTTGAAATCAGTATCATCGGATGAGAGTGCTGTTGGATATGTTTCCGCAGGCACGATTAATGATTCAGAGCAGCAGGTCCGCAGGCTGGATGTGTCAGGAGGTGCGCTGGAACGGAATTTTTATCTGGCATATTCAGGTAGATTATCTGAACTGGAAACAGATTTCCTTACCTATATTCAGAGCGCCGGTCAGGAGATTGTGGGAGAAAATTATGAAACTGTAAAGAAGACAACCACATTTTTATCCGGAAAGCCGGAAGGAAGCATAAAGATCGGCGGTTCCAGTTCAATGGCAGAACTGATACAGGAGCTGGCAGATGCTTATTCGGAAATAAATCCGAATGCGGTGATTGAAATCATTGTAACAGACTCTACCAATGGTCTGACCGGGGCAATGTCAGGCTTGTATGATTTGGGCATGGCATCCAGAGATTTAAAGGATTACGAAAAAGAATTGCTGGAATCCGTCACGATAGCAAGCGATGAAATTGCAGTGATTGTTAATGCGGACAATCCACTCGAAGAAATAACCGCAGAAGACTTAAAAGGTATTTACACGGGTGAAATAACAAAGTGGCAGGAATTAAACCAATAGATAAGAGAGGAAAAAGCACATGAATGAGGCGATAGAGATAGTATTTGGACTTCTGGGGGGTCTTGCAGTATTTATTTTCGGCATGAACATGATGAGTGAATGTCTCCAGAAAGCGGCGGGAGAGAAGATGAAAACAATTTTGTCCCTGCTGACGAAAAATCCGGTATTGGGAGTATTGGCAGGTGCCCTTACGACAGCAGTTCTGCAGAGCAGCAGTGCAACGACGGTCATGGCAATTGGTTTTGTCAGTGCAGGGCTGATGACACTGCCGCAGGCAATTTCGATTATTCTTGGCGCGAACATTGGTACGACCATGACGGCGCAGATTATTGCATTTAAAATGGCTCTTCATGGGTAATAGTGGGTGAAAAACACCCACAACCCCAGCGTTTATGCTGATTATGCGGTTTTAGGTTTCCGGTTAGGAAGTGGAATCC
>SFGN01000242.1 GCA_004556565.1 Lachnospiraceae bacterium
ACGGAACGCTGCCGGAGCTTACCGAGGGACAGAGCTTTTCTAATCCCGCAGCAAAGGTAACGGAACACGACACAACGCCCCCGAAGCCCCACAATGAAGATATATGCTGTGAAAGGGGGATAAGAAATCACCCATAGAAAGGAGAGTTCCCATGAAACCCAAGAAATTAGGCAACGGTAAAATTACCGCCCTTTATGAGAGATTGAGCCGTGATGATGACCTTACAGGTGATAGCAACAGCATTATCAATCAAAAGAAAATGCTGGAGGACTATGCGGAAGCCAACGGTTTTACGAATTGCGTCCACTTCACAGATGATGGTTGGTCTGGTGGAAGTTTTGACCGCCCAAGCTGGAAGCGCATGATTGAGGGCATTGAAAAAGGCGAAATCGCTGCTGTCCTTGTTAAAGATTTGAGCCGCGTCGGTAGAGATTATTTACAGGTGGGCTTTTACACCGAAGTGATGTTCAGAGAGAAAGGTGTGCGATTTGTTGCCATTACCAACGGAGTAGATAGCGACAAACGGGAAAGCAGCGAGTTTGCACCCTTTTTGAACATTATGAACGAATGGTATGAAGCTGCCGCGCTTCGTCTAAGGTCATGTCGGAAAAGGTCACTTCCTTTGCCTTGTGTCTGCGAAGTTCTCTATGGGTGTCGCAAGCTTCATTGTGCAATACCGTATTACAAAACTTCTGAAAAGCACACTGTTTGTAAAACTCCCTGCTATTAGGTTCCACATTCTCACCTCCTTTCTCGTTGGAAAGTTGGTGGTGCTTCCCCCCTTTTCGCGGGGCAATACGGCGTTTTTCAAAAACGCCGAAGATTTTTTGAAATTTCTTCAAAAATTTTTTGAACGTACAAAATGCGCCCGTCCGAAAAGCCCGGACGGGCGCATAGGCATTGTAAGCAGTATCCAGATGATTAGACAGTTCATATATATAAGCGTAGTTTCCCCCGGTGGTGGGCGGGCTTTTTTTGATAAGTCAATAACTGTCGGATTTTGTCGATATGCTTTTTGCTTCATGGCGGCTACCTCCTTTAGCCGCCGATTTCAACAGTGATACCGCGTCATTTCATTAGAAGATAAAAAGAAACGGCGGCTTTGATTTTTCAAAGCTGCTGCGGAAATCAAAGAACGACAAGCAACAGTTCTGATTTTGCTCCAATATGGTTATTAGGGGCACAAATTAAAATCAAAAAAGAGCCGATAACAGCAGTATTTCAAACTGCATATTATCGGCTCTGCGTCTGTGCGTCTGGCTCTTTTAATTAAATTATTTCTGTTGTTTTTTGGCTTTATTATATGTATTAGCTAACTGTCCACAAGCTGCTTTAATCTCTCTACCATGAGAAACTCTCATGGTAACTTCAAGTCCTGTTTGCTCTAATTGATGTTTGAACGCAACCATTTCTTGTTTTTGTGGTGCTCTAATTTTTGAATTACTCGTCGGGTTGTATTGCAGCACGTTAATCATAACATTTTTGCCCTTAAACCATTTTGCAAGTTGCCTTATATCTGAGGAACGGTCATTTATACCTGGTAAAAGCAAATACGCAAATACCACTTTTCGATTATGCCTTTGAGAATAGGACAATGCTTGCTTAACAACATCTTCAATAGCGTACATGTGCATATGAGGAATGATACAGTTTCTCGCAGCCTGTGTTGCTGCATGTAAAGATATTGTCAACTGAATTTTTAGATGTTCTTCGCGCAATTTTTTTAATTGATTAACTGGACCAACTGTTGATACGGTAATGCCGTCGGTTGGAAAGCTAAGTCCATTTCTATCTCGAAGAATATGGATTGCTGCAATCAAGTTGTCGTAATTGAATAAAGGTTCTCCCATTCCCATAAAAACGATACGATTTACTTTTTGACGTATCAATACAACCTGCTGCACAATTTCAGACGGTGTTAGATTACGAACAAAACCATTGCGTCCGGACTCACAAAAAATACAGCCAACAGAACAACCAACTTGCGTACTTACGCAAACAGTCCCACCATCTCGCCGTTTAATAAAAACCGTTTCAATATACCTGTTATCTTTCAATTCATAAACATACTTTTCAGTATCGCTACTTTTATAGACTTTTTTTGTTGATATTGATAGATTTTCTTTGTGAAATGGCTGTTTATACAATTCCGTATATAAGGCTCTTGCTTTATCCTCTCCAATTACTTCCGACATTTCTTTGTAAGTAAATCCGTATGGGTCATTCAATATTTCCGTAGGTGTACTTTTAGGTAAGTGTTTCATTTAAATATCCTTCCTTTTCAAAATACGTCGTTAGTTTTGTTGTATAGCATACGCAAAATAAGCATGACAAAAAAGCCCATATTGAAAATGGGAAAAATCTTTTTTGATTTCAATGCTTATCGAATACGCATGCTATGTAACATAAACATTCTTGTTGTCAACATATATATATATGAATTATTTTGGCTAACTGATAGAACTACGTAGACATATCCAAGAAGAAAGGGGAACAGTAAAATGTAATAGGGTGAATAACTATGGCAAAAAGACCAGTACCACGATACGACTTTAAGGCTTTTGGGGCAGCGATAAAGGCAGCGCGTGAGGGATGCAAGGAGAGCCGCAAGAAAGTAGGCGACGAAATGTTTATCTCGCCGCGCTACCTTGCGAACATTGAGAACAAGGGGCAGCACCCAAGTTTACAGATATTCTTTGAGCTGATACAGCGTTACCATATACAAAGTGGACTATTCCCCGCATAACGGACAATGGAAAAAAGAGACCTCCTGTTGTAGAATAGAAGCTACGACAGGAGGTTATCTGTATGGCACGAAAGTACACAAAGGTTGAAGAATTAGCTGAAATCGTGAGAGAGCGGCATCAGCAAGGGGAGAGCTATCGCGAAATAGCAGTCAGTTATGGTCTGGAAATGAAACAAGTAAAGAAGCTGATGGAACGACAGCGAAGAAAGGAACGAATGCAGGCAGCAGGATATATCCCACGTCCCAAGGGACGTCCTCGCAAAGAACCAGCCAGTGAAGAGGTAAACCAGCATAATAATCAATATCATATCTGTTGTATGATAAATTCTGATTTAATAATAAATCAAATCGTGCTTTCTGCTAATTTTGGATTCGGCTGGTTTTTTGTCCCCCCAGAAAAATTAGCTTTGCTAACACTCTGCTAATTTCACCCAGGGAAAAGCGGGGTATTTTGGAGGGAAATGCGAACACTCAGAAACGTTAGAAATCCAGTAAAATAAAGCACTCCAAGGGTGTCGAAGGGCAGCGAAGGCGAACGCTTTTGGCCACTCCTAAGCGGAACGCCGCGCGTTCGAATCGCGCCAGGCGCGCCATCAGCCCGTGCAGTATGCGCGGGCTTTTTTATGCTTTCACACAATGATTACA
>SFGN01000243.1 GCA_004556565.1 Lachnospiraceae bacterium
GAAGCAGATCAACGCCTTCATTATGGGCGATAATCGCATTGCCGGGAGGCTGTTCATCTTCTATGACCGATTGCATGAGCGAAGATAGCGACACATCCAACTCGTCAGGGTTCTTTACACCGAGGCTCACCGTGAGGCTCCCTTGCGGGTCAGCATCAATCAGTAAGACCTTATTTCCGGTGTTTGCAAGGCCCACGCCGAGATTAACTGTAGTAGTCGTTTTGCCGACGCCGCCTTTCTGGTTCGTGATAGCGATCACTTTACAGTTTTCCATGCGTTTTCCTCCTTTCTTGAAATTTGCCGATGTTTAATCGGCATGTAAGACGCAGTATTTGTTCTCAACACCCCCTGCGTTACGGGAAGTCATCAGGCGACCATGTGCTTCATGGTCTCATAGGAGTCTCACCTCTGCCGGGTTCTCCGCCAGCCCCGTAGGGAAGTATCATTGTTCTCAAACCTGTCATGGCCATATCGGGAGCAACCCGATATTTACAGCACTGGATTCTCGCAAGAGCGTACATGCTGCACGGCTCATCAGTTTGATTAACGTACTTGATGACCTGTATATTCAATTTTCAAAGATCACGAAGTGGGTTCTCTGTGAGTTTTTTGAAGTACCCCTTCATAAAGGGATGAATGGCAAGCACCATTTTTATGGGTCTCCATATAAAATTTTGAAAAAATTTTTTTCCAGGCAAAACAAAAAAGCCCTTGCGAAATCTTAAGTGATTACGCAAGGGCTACAGGATGGTTTTATTCGGTTTTCTTTACTTCACGTTGTGACAAAGCGTTTCAAATGAAAGAGATAGGCAGGATAAGCGCTGATATTGTTGCCCAAAGAAGCCTAAAAGTTGTCCCCGTGGTTGTCCCCGAAGTTGTCCCATAAAGACGAAAAAAGGGGAGTTGTCCCCGAGTTGTCCCCGATAAAAACGTTTTGGTTGGGTCAGGTTGAGTCAGAACAAGACAAAAGAAAAACCCCGGAAAACCGCATGGTTCCGGGGTTTTTGGGCATTTTGAAGTCTCGATCAGCGCTTGCTGAACTGAGGCGCACGACGGGCTGCCTTGAGGCCGTACTTCTCATGTTTCTTTCATAGAAGCCCTTGATTTTACGGGCTTTTTAGCGTTTTGCCTCCTAAGTTCCCCCATCTGTTAACTGTAAAAGTGGGGTAAATCCTTTGCCCATTTTTACGTCAATGCACGATTGACTACACCGATGAGTTCTTCGGGTCTATTATATTTCACCTTGGCGTAAATGTCCATAGTCGTTTTGCTGTTCTCATGCCCTGCAAGATACTGAACCGTCTTAGGGTCTACTCCGACATAAAGTAAATTGGTGATATAAGTGTGGCGGAGCTGGTGCGGGGTCACTTCAAAGTCCATTGTATAAACAATATTCGGATTGTTCTTCTGGTGCGTTCCCAAAGAAGGCTTTTTCGTGTACTTGATCCGCTGACCATTTATCACCTTATAGCAGGTTCTCTCTTTGGTAGAACGAACCGTAACATATTTCCATAATCTCTGGAATTGAGAATATGCCAATGGTTCTCCTTTGCTGTCTGCAATCACATAATCGGATATAGAGTTCTTCTTGGCCTCCCGCAAGCAGTCCATAAGACATTTGGGAATGGGAATCTCTCTTTTGGCCGCTGGAGTTTTTAGCACCGTCGAAACCACTGGCCTGTTATGCTCGGACCGCCATGCTCTCCGTACTGCAATGTATGGTGTTCGAGTGTCAAGAAACACACAATCCCATTGCAGACCAAGGATTTCTTCACGCCGCAGCCCGGAGTATAGTCCGATCATAATAAATAGATACGGCGGTAATTCACGAACAGTATCCAGAAGAACCCTTACCTGTTCATCAGTAAGTGCATCTTTATCCTTGGCCGGTGTGCCTCCTTTTGCTGATATGCCGGCAGAAGGATTATAGTCAAGCAGTTCGCTTCGCTCTGCAGAATAGAAAATGCACTTAAAGAGCATATTTACCTTGTTGTAAACAGAAGCAGATTTTTGGGATGCCGGAATCAGTGCTACACGAATATCATCTGTGGTGACATCCGACATATACATATCGCCCAATGGCTTGACTATGTAGTTGTTCACGCTGCAAGTGTAACCCTTTAGTGTTGCTGACGATACTTTTGCCGACTGCATCAGCAGCCATTTTTCACAATACTCAGCCACCGTGGGGTTCTCTCTGCGGAATTTCAATTCTTCGATAATGCGTCTTGCTTCCGTTTCCTTTTTGTACAACTCCTCACAGGTAGTGGCATACAAATCCACTCTCTTGCCGTCAGCATCAGTAATCCTGGTCCTATAATACAGTACACCTTTTTTGGTGGTAGAACTGTAGTTTGGGATACATTCTTTTTTCTTAGCCATAGCAGACCTTCCTTTCCAATAAAAGCTATGT
>SFGN01000244.1 GCA_004556565.1 Lachnospiraceae bacterium
CCGCAACGGCCGACGCATCCGCATCCGGGTCTGCAAGGACTTCTTTCCCTGCGTTCACTGCATTCCGGTACGCATCATATCCGCCGATAAATCCTGTCGGATCCAACGGATACTGAGCTTCCGCATAAAGCGCATATTTATTCAGGCTGACCGTCTTTTCTTTTGCCTCCAGAAGAACTGCCAGCGCGTCATCCACATCCTTCTGTTCGCTGTCTGCATCATCATAGACCTCTTTGGCAGCCGCATATGCTTCCTTATATTCTGCGTAAGTCTCTGCAATATAATCCCGCTCCGGAAGTTTCCCTTCAATTTCCGGCTTCAATAAGGACTTATCGCAGTACTTCTCATATGTAAATGTCACTTCCTGATCCGCCTCGGTATAAGTTCCGGAAACTGATGCCGCAGAAGTCAGGCGGTAACCATAAATCTCCGGTGCTTTAATCTCATAGCCTTCTCCTATCGTTCCATAAATATTAACGGAATCCTGGATTTCATTTCCTGTTTCATCAACATATTTTACAGCTACATTACCGATCTCACCTTCATAAAATACCTGACCTGCAGCCGGAAGCGCCTGTCCGTCGTATCCCGGCACACGTCCTAACGTATTCATGAAAGTTTCAAATTCACTATATGTTTTTGTAGTATTCGGATTCCATGATTTCTCCGCCATAGCCCTCGTACGCATGAACAGATTCGTGGCAACCGCATCCTGCGTCATATAATTCGGGACATCGCACCACAGCGCATAGGATGCTCCAAGCACCGGGCTGTCTGTATACGGATAATCATAAGTCTGCTGTCCGGTGGAAAGTGACGGCAGTTTTCCCGGATGCCATTCATTATAAATCTTTTCCCCGGATGCATTCGCATTGCTCATCCACCATGAACTAAGCGCATAATACATATACACATCAGAGTAATTGATTACTTTATTTCCATTTCCCGCAAATTTTTCAACAGACGCACTGGAATTCGGACCTGACCAGTAACAGATTTCCACATCTGAATCAAACGTATAACCTGTGTATGAACCATACATTACACCATCATTCCACACTCTCGGTGTCAGTCCATAACTTTTTACAAGTGCTGCAATCTCATTAAAATAATTCATTACAATAACATACTGTTCATTCGTCATTGAACCGAAATTATTCAGGAACTCATCCCCTCCGATATTCATATGCTTACATCCTGCTTTTGAGAAGAAGTCCGCATACTCTGTAAATAAATCCACAAGCACCTGCTTTGCTTCCGGCACTTCAAAAATATTAAATGTCTGTGCACTTCTAAAATCAGACGGCCACAAAGATGTACAGTCATAATTATCCGGCAGATAATTCAGTACATAAGTCATGTGTCCCGGAGAATCAAGTGAAGGAACCAGCTCAATATGGTACTGATCGCATACGTCGATAATGTCCAGCATATCCTGTTTTGTCAGATACCCGTCACTTGGATAAGTAAATCCGTTAATTGCCTCCAATGTGGAACTTTGCAGACGATACCCTTCATTCTCCGAAAAATGGAACTGCAGAGAATTGATATTCTGCCAAGATAAATCTTTGATCATGGCAATAATCCAGTCCTTTGTGAAAAACTTTCTTGCATTGTCCAGATGAAAGGAACGGACACTGACTGCAGGCCAGTCCTTGATTGTTCCTTTTGTCATCTTTCCGTCGTTTCCAAGAAAAGCTTTCTGAATCGTGCGGATACCATAAAAAATACCATCTTCATTCGGTGCTGTCACTTTAATATAATCACCTATTTCAATCATATACTCTTCCGCATTATCCACACCCTGAACATCTGCCATCTCAACAACAATGTCTCCTGCTTTTACGGAATTATTTGTACCATATACAATATCCATAGATTTCTCTGTAATTCCATTCGCCGTAAACTCACTGCTCATTAATTTCAGGTCTTTTTCAAGTCCTTCATTCTGTAATGTCTGAGAGCTGCTGATTACAACAATACGTGAATTTTCTGAAAGCGAAAAATCACCGCTTTCCGCCGCATAACTCTGTACGGACGGATATGTAGCCACTGTTGTGTCTGCAGCCTCTGCCTTCAACGGCATCGAACCGATAAGATTCAGGCACATTGCCCCGGCCAGCAGCAGACTGATAAACCTTGATTTCTTCATAAAATCTTTCTCCTTCCACTCATTTATTCGCGGCACACCGCCCCTCAGATTATTATGTCTTCTCATTTCTGTACAAACCATCTGAAGGACGTTATACCGCTTTTTCCAGTCATTTGTCTCTTCTATCAATAAAGTTCCGTATACCGGCTGATGATCGTCGCACATTCGGCACGATTTGTGCTTCCCTGCGGATCGAGATGTTTCGGCTCTTCACCTTTTCCGCTGATGATACCTTTTGCCGTACACCATTTCATACCA
>SFGN01000245.1 GCA_004556565.1 Lachnospiraceae bacterium
GCCCTACATTGGCTTGACTGGAAGTTATCGTTATGAAGATTTTGAGCTAGGTGGCACATTTAAATACAGCGGCTGGGTGGAAGCATCTGATAACGATGAGCACTATGACCCAGGAAAAAGAATCACTTATCGCAGTAAAGTCAAAGACCAAAATTACTATTCTGTTGCAGTCAATGCAGGTTATTACGTAACACCTAACGCAAAAGTTTATGTTGAAGGCGCATGGAATCGGGTTACGAATAAAAAAGGTAATACTTCACTTTATGATCACAATGATAACACTTCAGACTACAGCAAAAATGGTGCAGGCATAGAAAACTATAACTTCATCACTACTGCTGGTCTTAAGTACACCTTTTAACGAAGTTAACCAGATTTTCTCCCCGGTGGTATTGTATAACCCCGGGGAATTTGTTTACAGTTACAAGTAGACAATATCCACTAATTTTGTAAGCATTTAACCTATGTCATAACGTGTAATCTCTTACCGCAACACAAGACCTCAATATATTCAAATTTTATCTTTATTCCGATATTCAGAGACACAATGCGAAAAATAATTACTCATTTCAAAGTTGTTTTAACGTTACTTCTACCAGTAACCGTATCTGCCCAGCAGATACAGTGGCAATCCTGTATGGCCAGTCAATTCAACCACTGGTTTGGTGAGGAAAAACCGTCTCCTGACTTACTATGTGGTTATTTGTCTGTTCCATTAAAATATACAGACACAGGCGGAGATGCTTCTTATGAAAAAAAATCACAAGTCAAACTAGCGTTGACAAAATTGCCGGCAAAAAGCAAGCATAAAGGAAGTATCCTGATAATAAGTGGTGGTCCCGGGTTACCAGGCATAAATCCTTATATTAACTTTGACTGGCCAGTCACAAATCTTCGTGAGTCATGGGATATTATTGGATTTGATCCTCGAGGCGTCGGACAGACCACTCCGACAATAAACTGCCGGCAATCAGATACAGAGACTCAGGAAAACATAACCGAAAAGCAACAAGTATTAAATAAAATTAATGCCTGTATCCATAATACCGGAGCCGAAGTCATTCGCCATATCGGCTCTAACGAGGCTGTATACGATATTGATCGTATTAGGCAAGCCTTGGGGGATAAACAACTGACAGCCGTGGCGTATTCGTATGGAACTCAAATTGCAGCCTTATATGCAGAACGTTTTCCCTACAACGTAAGATCTATCGTTCTTGATGGAGTCGTCGATATCGATGACCTGGAGGACAACTTCACATGGCAACTCAAACAGGCACAGAGTTATCAGGAAACGTTTGATCGCTTTGCATCCTGGTGTGCGCGTACAAAAAGTTGCCCGCTTTCTTCAGACAGAGATAAGGCAATAACTCAGTTCCATGAGCTATTATCAAAATTACATCACAAACCTTTATTAGACAGTAAGGGAGAAAATATATCTTCAGATGAACTCATATCATTAACAACAGACCTTCTGCTATGGCGTTCATCATGGCCAACCCTTGCAACTGCCATACGCCAGTTCTCTCAGGGGATTGTCAGTAATGAAATTGAAACTGCGCTCAGTGCTCCGATAGCCTCAGAAGAGTCAAGCGATGCTTCGGGGGTAATCCTTTGTGTAGATCAGGGGGATGAGCAATTAACACCAGAAGAGCGAAAATCCCGAAAAGACGCTCTTGCGAATGCCTTCCCGGCTATTAACTTTGACAATGGACGTTCCGATTCACCTGATTTTTGTGAATTATGGCCAATACATAGCGACCTGAACAAAACTCGCCTGAAAAATACTGTTCTGCCCTCTGGTTTACTGTTTGTAGCACACAAATACGACCCAACAACGCCCTGGATTAATGCCCGTAAGATGGCAGAGAAATTTTCCAGCCCGTTACTAACAATAAATGGTGATGGGCATACATTAGCTCTCACCGGAGTTAATTTATGTGTAGATAAAGCAGTTGTACATCACCTGATCACTCCACAAAAAATAGAAAATATATACTGCCCAGGAAATTCTGAAGCAGAAATACAATAACTTCAAAATATTCCGCTATTTGCTCCCAATGCAAAACATATATTGCATTGGGAGCATATTCATATTTTTGTTATTCTTGTATGAAATCGTCTCATGTACACGGTCCTTTTTTCGCCGAAAACTGATATTACTTTAATCAAAAGTTGACATGCCAGATTCGAAGCAAATTTATAAAATATCAAATCAATATACATTTTGCACCTTCGATATAGTAATGGCCGTTACTGTAATATGAGTTACAAACAGCTTCATACCCAGAGCTACTGATGTATCAACACGATTCAACAATACCCGATATTTATTCCATGCCTCCAGCAACGATCTTTCTTCCTCCGTTGCGATTTCCAGATCTACAGCATCCTGCAGTGGCGCAATATAATTCATCGCCATAATTGATTTAATTCATAAATAAAACTATAACATGGTGAAATTAATGAAAAAAAACACAGATGATGGGGCTAAAATTTACACACCACTTACCCTAAAGCTTTATGACTGGTGGGTTTTGGGAGTATCAAATCGGCTTGCAT
>SFGN01000246.1 GCA_004556565.1 Lachnospiraceae bacterium
CAGACATTCTTCATACTCACTGCCTATGGACTTTTTTATAACCCACCTCGTCTTTAACTGCTCCCATGTGTAAGTCCGTTTACGTTTTAATAGCACGAACGTACATCCTTTTTCATCCATAATCCATGTATGGCAGGTTGTGAACATCAAACATGTAACCAACACCTCTATCATAACGTTCAACCCCACAAAAGCAATCCAATCATACGGCGTTCGTTCTACATCTAACACTCCTAGTACTACTAATAATGCAAGAACCAGCACTATCACTTCTCCCAATATATATGACTCTATACATTTCTTTTTAAAATCTTTAACTGTCACTATTACCATATATAATCTCCTATTACAGTATCCTGAATTTCTCATCTTCCATTATAGAAATTTGTCTGAACAAAATCGAATAAATATTTACTTATGAACCTCTCCTGGCAAATGTATTAATTTTCCTGAACCTTGTGGCATTTTATAATCACCTGAACATGTACACATCCACAAAATGTAATTGGATGTGTACATGACGTTAAAATATAACTATTTACTTTTATTACATCCCCATTACAGAGCTTTCCCTTTTATTAAAATGTTTTATTTTTCATAAATGCCTGTAATTACACTATTCCTTTTATAATTCTATATTTTTGCATAGTGCTCATATACTCTTCCTGCCTTACAGGTTTTGTTATTCCATTATTTGTATTCTTTGACTTACCAGAACTCCTGCACTGTTCCACGCCTTCATGAATCAAATATGATGTTGATGATGATATCAGCTCAGTCCCCATCCCAAATACGGTTTCGTAAAACCTCAGTGCCATTTTCGGCATTTATCTTCTTTCCCTGGATACAGATGTTATATCAGACGGAGAAGTTCATTCCTCACGCCTGACATGAATATTCTGTATTCTTTACGGCTTACATCTGCTCAGATACTTCCTGCATAATTACAACATTAATCTTTTAATATGCTTTTCCGCCATAGTACAGATAATAATAATCCGTAGATGTCCAGAAACCGGAAGGTGTCCCTCTGCCCGGCTTATTGGCAGCCATATAATTCTGAGCCATCCTACCTGCATTGGACAGCCTTGTTTTCTTTACATCCGACACGCTCTGTCCTTTAGAATTTGAAATTTTTTGCTGCGCTGCAACAGAAACAACTTCAACAGGTGTACCAATATTATCTTATGGATGTTCCCTTGTCTCGGAATAATCATCTAAAATATATCTTGCATATTTTGTAGCTTGTCTTTCCTGCCCTATCGGAGTTAACTGTAAACCATTAATCCACTGAAAATAATGTGTTAACTCATGTGCTATAGTGATTAATATCGCAGTTAAAGCACTATCCTTTCCCCATTTAGCGCATAAATCCATATAATCGCCTGCCGCAACGCGTATGTATGGTTCAACTGTATAATCTTCCTCTATTCGCCAAAATGTACCATATACTTTATCACCGTCCATAGCCATAATCTTCAAGGAATTCTTAATATATACTACAACCCTTATGGGGAAAAAGTATTCTTTCCTCAAAAATACAGCAAATTCTTTACACGCTCTACGGACTTCGTTATCTATACCTTTATCAAATCTCAATCTCAGTCCTGACCTATGACCTTCCTTTGATAAATCTATATTTTTCTCCCAGTTTTCTATAGTCCATATATGATACATTTCGTACTCTCCTTCCTTGACTATAACCAATATTAATAATATTTTGTATGTCCCTTCCTTGATGGAGTACGCCGTTTAGGCTTTGTAGGCTTCTTATTCCTGCAATTATTCCTTGATTCAAAGTTATCATCTCGTCTGCTTTTATTTTTATTTTCTCTTCCTTGTTTTTTCTGTCCAGGTCTGGCATACGGAGCAACTTCTTCTTTACTTTTCGCATACTTAATACCAATTGAAATCACACCAACAACCGCAATCGTCCCAATCACAGCCCATCCTGCAGGTACATAGCTCCTTATGCCGTCATAACAGAACCACCCATTGCACCTAAAGAGAAACCCAAACCGGTTGCTAATGTTCCACCGCCTGCAAGGGCAAGCTCCCACATATCTCCCACTTCATCAATTCTATTAACCGGATTATTATCACAATAAATGTCAAGATTATTATCAGACAAATCATTAGATACGCCCAATATATCCATTGTATCCACACTGATAAACCTTCCAACCTCCGGATCATAATACCCTCTTCCAAGATAATACAGTCCCGTCTCTTCATCGTAGCAGTATCCTCTGTAGCAGAACGGGTTCAGCGATGCCGGCGTGCTGATTGTGCTGTCCGGCAGGCGGTCTCCCTAATTGTTATAAACATACGTTACCACCTGTGTTCCGCTGCTGTCAACCAGCCCGTTGAGATCTCCCTGAACATGCAGCAGCT
>SFGN01000055.1 GCA_004556565.1 Lachnospiraceae bacterium
CTCAATTATACCAAATCAGATGGTTTCATGCTATTTTTATGCCAGTTATTATTGAATTTTCAAGGTGCATAGACACTTATTCAAGTGCGAAGTTTGAGTATATAATTATAAGGCATCCGACTAGCTCTGCGCCGGTCGGAAGGCCGGAAAGAGACGCCAAGCGTCCGTAAAAAGGTCCAGCGGACCTTTTGGAGGTGAAGTTATGTTTATGATGCCAACCATTGATATGGTTGCGACTGGAAAGAATATTGAGAGATTGAGAAAGGCAGCGGGTTTGTCTGTGAGAGATTTACAGGATGTCTTTGGTTTTGCAACTCCGCAGGCAATTAATAAGTGGCAGCACGGAACTGCCATGCCAACGATTGATAATCTGGTAGTTTTGGCTGCGCTCTTACAAGTAAAGATTGATGATATTCTGGTGGTTGATGCAACCATTCAGGTACAGATTAGTGCATGAAGAAAAAATAAAGCGGATTCACTGCGGTGAGTTCACATCTGGTCCCCTAGTATGATCCACCCTAAATAACACTATGTTTCGCTGGTCTGTTTTCCCGATAGCACAGTTGTAAAAGCCTCAGCGTAGCCCGCTACGCCTGCGTTTCATCGAAACAGTACGGTATTTAGGGTGGATCATACTAGTCTAAAGGTTATGACACAAGTCTCGACTGCCGTCTCGGTCGGTGCTTCTGAGAGCAAAGCTCTCAGAGGTGCCCACTGGACACCCGCACCCTTTCAAGGTTGTAATGCTCGGTTCAAGTCCTTCCCTGCCCACTTTGTCGGCGTGTCCGAGTTGGCTTAAGGTGATTCCCCGCTAAGGAAGCGTACGGTAACGTACCGGTGATTCGAATCCATCCGCTGACGTTTGGAAGTAAAAAGTATAATGAAGGAGTAAGTCTCATGAGAGTATTTATTCAGACTAAAGAAAATGGAAAATTTCATAATGATAATTTCTTTAAAGCTTATCTGGGATTCTCGGAAATGGGATTAGAGATTATTACTTTCTCGAACAATAAAGAACTGCGTGCAAGTAATATTGAGGATGTTGTTGTAGGTTATGTGGGAACCGTAAGGAGTCGTTTAAATGATTTTGGAATTACAGCTCCTGAGATGGATTATCCAGAAGAACTTGAAAAGTACCTTGGAAGAAAAGTATGGAAATCCAGAATTGACACCATTAATTGCAATCCCGATCTTTGGCCTCTTTTTGTAAAATCAGTAGAAGATAAGAAATTTACTGGTGTAGTTGTTCGGTCAGCAAAAGATCTTATTAGTTGCGGAAGTTGTTATGAAAATGCGGAATGTCAATGTAGTGAAATCGTAAATTTTGTAGCAGAGTGGAGAGTATTTGTCAGGTATGGGAAAATCCTAGACGTGCGCCCATACAAAGGTGATTGGCGAATTCATTTTGATGCGGATATCATTGAGAGTGCAGTAAATGAATATAAATCAGCACCGGCTGCATATGCGATTGACTTTGGTGTTGCCGATGATGGCCGGACGCTTCTTATAGAAGTAAATGATGGTTACGCACTTGGAAGTTATGGATTGTTTTATCCTGACTATTCTAAATTGCTTTCTGCAAGATGGGCAGAATTGACAAATACCACTGATGAGTGTGATTTTATGAGTGAAAGATTTGAATGGTACGGAAGGGAATGATGTAAATGGATTTAATAAAAACAAGCAGATTTATCAGTTTGATTCTCCGACACAGACCAGATACTATCGGAATCTTGTTAGATGAACATGGGTGGGCAAGTGTTGAAGAACTTTTGGCCGGTATCTCAAAGACACAGTACTCCTTCCGGTAAAGAAGGTAAAGCTGCGGTGCAGACAAAACCTGCAAAAAGCCGCTCCGATTGATGAATCTCTAAAGAAATCAATCCATGCCAGATTACAGGAGAAGAAAAAAGAGATTGCAAAAAAGTCGGGAAAAGATAGTCCACAGAAGGGAGTTAAGTTAGCATGATGATACTTACGGAAGAACAGAAAATGATCTTGAACTGTTATGAGGGTGGCAAGACAAAAGTCATCCGCGAAATGCACAGATCCATGGAGGAACTGGGAAGTACAGGTGAAGATCCGGAGATGTTGGAACTTCTTGAAGATCTGATGGAACAGCTTGAAATCTGTACGAATAAGGAGTTTTTCCAGATGAAAAAGGAGCGTCTGCTTGATTCGGAAAAAGAGGAGTCGGAGACTCCGGCTGAGATGTAAAGTGACAATTTTGCCCACTGGCGGACTGTTTATACAGCAGGTCTTTCAGTGGGCTTTTTTCGTTGTTGGTTATTCATGTGAAATATCGTAAAGCTCCTGAATCTCTTCCGGGAGTTTGTCCGGCAGCATGGCATTGATGCCATCTTCATTGCCGTCTTTTATCGCGGTCTCGTAGTACCAGCATTTAAACTTCAGCAGAGCAAGGGTTCTCTCCAGGGCTTTGATCTCGTCTTCCACGGCAGCTTTTCTGGTCTCGAACATCTCTTTTCTCTTCCCATAGCTGGAAGGGCCTTCCATAACCCACTGGAAGAACTGCTTGATATCCTTGATCTCAAGACCGGAGCGTTTGAGGCACTCAATCACGCGGATAGCCTCCAGTTCATCGTCGCTGAAGTAACGGATATTGCCCTTTCTCATCAGATTAGGGAAGAATCCTTCCTTGTCATAATATCTTAAAGTCGAAATAGGGAGATTGTACATCTCCGAAACCTGACCAATCGTGTACATGATGCACCTTCCTTCAAAAAAAGTTCTTGACCTAAAGTTAGGTTTAGGTTGTATGATAAGATCATTATAAGATATATTCCAGTAATATTCAAGAAAAATGACCGCAAGGAGGATAAAAATAATGATGAAGACAGAAGAACTTAAGTTGGTTGCTGAATGGGATAAGACATTTCCAAAAAGCGACAAGGTAGATCACAAGAAGGTGACATTCATTAACCGTTACGGAATTACCCTGGCAGCTGATATGTATACACCAAAGAATGCAGAAGGAGAGATTCCTGCAATCGCAGTTTCCGGACCTTTTGGTGCCGTAAAGGAGCAGTGTTCGGGACTCTATGCCCAGACTATGGCTGAGAGAGGATACCTGACCATCGCATTTGATCCTTCTTTCACGGGTGAGAGTGGTGGACAGCCAAGATATATGGCATCTCCTGATATCAATACAGAGGATTTCATGGCTGCAGTAGACTTCCTGTCTGTTCAAGACAATGTTGATGCTGAAAAAATCGGTATCATCGGTATCTGTGGATGGGGCGGCATGGCCCTCAATACAGCAGCTCTTGATACCAGAATCAAAGCTACTGTTGTTTCTACCATGTACGACATGACAAGAGTAAATGCAAACGGATATTTCGACTCAGAAGACAGTGAAGAGGCTAGATTTGCAAAAAAGCAGGCTATGAATGCCCTCAGAACAGAGGAATACAAAAAGGGTGAATACTCAAGAGCCGGCGGATGTCTTCCACTTCCGGTACCGGAAGATGCTCCATTCTTCGTAAAGGATTACAGCGAATACTACAAGGGAAGATGCTACCATGCGAGAAGCCTTAACTCTAATGAAGGCTGGAATAGTCTTGGCTGCCAGTCCTTTATGAATCAGCCTATTCTTAAATACAGCAATGAGATCAGAAGTGCCGTATTGATTATGCACGGCGATAAGGCGCACAGCTA
Source organism: Lachnospiraceae bacterium (assembly GCA_004556565.1). Classification (GTDB taxonomy): domain Bacteria; phylum Bacillota; class Clostridia; order Lachnospirales; family Lachnospiraceae; genus Schaedlerella. The sequence goes on from SFGN01000055.1 coordinate 3,676, forward strand.
TTACTTTGGCGAGGATGCTTATGAAGCTATGATCAAGGACAGCAAATATACAGAGAACAAAGAACTCCTCACCATCCCGGGTGCAGTACATACAGATCTGTATGACAACCTGAAGGTCATTCCATTTGACAAGATGCAGCAGTTCTTAAAGGAAAACGGGGTAGGTTAAGATGGCAAAGAAAGTACTTATTATTTCGACAAGCCTTCGTGGCGGCAGTAATTCCGACATTCTTGCAAAGGAATGTGAAAAGGGAGCAAAAGAGGCCGGACACGAGGTAGAATACATTTCCCTGAAGGGAAAGGACATTAAGTTTTGTATCGGATGTTTGACCTGTCAGACAAAAGGCAGCTGCGTACTTACAGATGATGTGGCAGAGATCATGGAAAATGTTCTGGCTGCCGAGGTTATCGTCTATGCAACTCCAATCTACTATTACGAGATGAGCGGACAGATGAAGACGCTTCTGGACAGAATGAACCCGATGTATCCGATGGATTATGCTTTCCGCGATATCTATATGATCGCAACTGCCGCAGAGGAAGAGGAAAGCGCATTTGAAAAAGCCTACAACGGTCTTCAAGGCTGGGTGGACTGCTTTGAAAAGGCCAAGCTCAAGGGTCTCGTAACGGGGGGCGGCATCGGGGATGCGAATGACGCTCCGAATCATGAAGAGATCATGAAGAGGGCCTATGAGCTAGGAAAGGCTCTGTAAAAATGAGAAAAATATGGGTAATCCTGCTCAGTGTTTTCGTGAGCAGTTCTTTATCAGGTTGCGAACAGAGTCAACAGGAAGAGACTCAAGCGGAAACCGTTGTAGCTGTTGGGATTAATCTTCAGGAAGAAGAGTCCTCCGAAGACCAGACTACAGAGACAGAACTCCCGGTTAACTGGGAGAACTGTAAGGCAGTTGGTGAACTTAAGGAAGAAGCGGCAAATGGTGATATCACCTTAACAATCAGAAAGTAGGGAATGGAAATTATGAAGAAGATAGTACAGACAGCAGGCAGAGCTACTCTTGGTGAATTCGCACCGGAGTTTGCTCATTATAATGACGATGTTCTCTTTGGAGAGAACTGGAATAATCAGGATATCGATGTAAAGACAAGAAGCATTATCACTGTAGTTGCATTGATGTCCTCAGGCATTACGGATTCTTCTCTGAAATATCATCTGCAGAATGCGAAAGCACATGGTGTAACACAGAAAGAAATCGCTGCAGTGATCACACATGTGGCATTCTATGTAGGATGGCCAAAGGGCTGGGCCGTATTCAACCTGGCAAAAGAAGTATGGGAAACAGGCGAAGGTGATCTTCCTTACGAAGACGAAGCTATGAGAGCCCATGCAAAGGAAATGGTATTCCCAATTGGAGCACCAAATGATGGATTTGCACAATATTTTACTGGAAAAAGTTTTCTTGCACCTATATCAACAAGTCAGGTTGGAATCTTTAATGTAACTTTTGAGCCGGGGTGCAGAAATAACTGGCACATTCATCATGCAACAGAGGGCGGCGGACAGATCCTTGTCTGCGTGGCAGGCCGTGGTTACTATCAGGAATGGGGCAAGGATGCTGTAGAAATGAAACCTGGAGACTGCATCAACATTCCGGTAGGCGTAAAGCACTGGCATGGAGCTGCACCGGATTCCTGGTTCAGCCATCTTGCAATTGAAGTGCCAGGCAAGGATGGCTCCAATGAATGGCTGGAAGCAGTAGACGATGAATACTATCATGGAATTACGAGAAAAGTATAATCTTCATATGGAGGTTGAGCGTTATGTATCAGAGGATGGCATACCGGATTCGGACAAGAAATTCATAAAGGAATAGGTGACAATTATGGCAAAAACATTAGTAGCATATTTCAGTGCCAGTGGCGTAACAAAGAAGACTGCGGAAAAACTGGCCGCAGCTGCAAAAGCAGATATCTATGAAATCAAGCCTGTAGTTCCATATACCAAGGCTGATCTTAATTGGATGGACAAGAAATCGAGAAGCAGCGTAGAGATGGGCGACAAGTCCTTCAGACCAGAAATCGTAAAAGATGGTTTAGTGCTGAATCAGTATGACACTGTACTGATCGGATTCCCAATCTGGTGGTATGTGGCACCAACCATCATTAATACTTTCCTTGAAAGCTATGATTTTGCCGGAAAGAAGCTTGTTCTCTTCGCAACCTCCGGCGGCAGCGGTTTTGGAAACACGGTAAAAGAACTGAAACCATCCGCTCCTGAAGCAGAAATCGTAGAAGGAAAGCTTCTGAATCGTGCGACAGATAAAGATATCGATGCCCTGATCAAGATGCTGTAAGGGAGGCGACTCCGGATGAAAAAGTTATGGGCAGTTCTCCTTTGCTTTGTACTTCTCTTTGCTATGACTGCGTGCGGAAACAGTGCTCCGGCTGCAAGCTCAGAGAAGCAGGATGCAGAGAATGAGGGATTCACTTTTGGAGATGGAGAAAAGCCAACAGCCAGACCGGGAAATAATCTCTATGTGGTCAATTGTGATTGGACGATCAGCCATGTAGGATGGGCTGGCCATATGGCTTTTCAATCAGCAAAGCGTATCGGTGAGCAGGAGCTGATTCGAGTAGATTATGAAAAATATCTCCTGGGGGAAGAGGAGTATTTAATCACTGGAAGAAAATTCTTCCTGCCAGAATTCTATCACCTTAATTTCTTCTGGTGTTGATGGTACGGGGATCGATAAATACTCCGGAGCAATTTCAAGCACATCAGCAAGCTTGCGAATCAATTCGGGCTTGGGGGTGCGTGAATCATTTTCGTGCTGTGCAATGCGGACATCAGCACTGGCTGGGGAAAATCCCATCTGCTGTCCGAGCTGTTTCATCTCAGTAGGGGTATTCCCTACTGAGATGAGCCTCCGGCGGATGGCAGAGCTGCACATAAGAAGGTAACTTCGTTGCTATGCAGCTCGCCCGCGAATCCTCTTCGAGATTCACGATTTTAATGCCATTCCGTGTTTCAGACGGAGATATTTGATTCGTGTTCCGATGGTGATTATGATAATATGTCCTCCTGTGTTTTTGGTGATGGCTCTTTCTCCGGAACATTTATGCCGGCTTCACGGATCATAGCATCAAAATTATGTTCAATCACCTGCAGGGTCTTCTGTTGTTTTTGGAGATCCTGCTTTTCTTTTTTGGCAGAGGCAAGTTCTTCTTCCAGTTCCAGCTGCTGTCGCTGCAGCTTTTCGGCAGACGGAAGTTTGTGAATGCCAAGCTCAGCCAGTTCTTTTAAAGTGGCATCATGCAGATGATATTCTGCCTGATGTTGTTTGCGGTAGAGTGATTTGCCCGGAGCATCCTTCTCAGCACGAACCACATCACGACATGCACGATAGACTTCACAGTGCTTCTTAATAATCTTTTTTAGATACATTTTTGAACCTGCTCTGAAAAAATGTCCGGATAGGGTAGATTTGGGCACAAAACCCGCCCGGAGACCATTTGGCTGTCGGGATTTTTGCACAGCTATTTATTGTAAACTGGCAGCATCAGAAAAGGAATCAAGGAGGACGGCAAATGAAGGGATATGTTACAAGCAACGGATACATGGGATACATAGATGGCAAGTACATTTTATTTGCCAGCGATAAAGAATATTTCGAGTTCATGGAAGATTAAGTCGCCACCGGGGCGACCATGAATGAAAAGAAAAATTGTAAGATTATATCGATGTTTCAAGGGAGGAAAATTCAATGGCAAAGATTTATTTCACACTGACAGGAACCAAATATTATCACGGCAATGAATTCCTGAAGCCGGGAATGAAGCTGAAACTTGAAAAAGAACCGGATAACAAGTTCGACAAAGAAGCCATCGTTGTAAAGATGGAAGGCCTAGGAGAGATCGGTCACGTAGCAAATAGCGCACACACGGTCATCGGTGAGAGCATGAGTGCAGGACGTATCTATGACAAGATCGACGATACAGCAAAGGCAAAGGTTGTTCTGGTAACACCGCATGGAACAATCTGCAGTTTGAGCAAGAAGAGTCTGATTAATAACAAATATATGAATGTGGAGGAAAACTAAAATGGCAGGAGCAGTACATGGTGGAATTATCGGAGACGCAAACTTATTAAACCTGAAGGAGATCTCTATCTCTGGTCTGAGAAAAGAAGTCGCAGGATTTCTCAAAAAAGATGAAACGATTGTCCAGGCATTTCAGACAGTCAGAGATCAGGTCGTATTTACAAACAAGAGAGTATTCGTAGTGAACGTGCAGGGAATTACTGGTAAAAAGGTTTCTTACTTCTCTTATCCATATTCCAAAGTTCAGTACTTCGGAATTGAGACTGCCGGCGTGTTAGACATCGATAGTGAGTTGGTACTGGTGTTCTCAAACGGAGCTCAGGTTCAGTTTGATTTCAAATCCAATGTCAATATTATGGAAATCTGTTCTAATATCTCTGACTACATTCTTTAATCGACGGGAGGAGCTGGAAGAAAATGAACAAAGTAATTTTATTAGGAAGATTAACCCGTGATCCTGAAGTGAGATATGGAATCGGAGAAAATGCAACTGCAGTTGCAAGATATACTATCGCAGTTGATCGTAGATTCAAAAGAGATGGCGAGCAGAACGCAGACTTCATTGGCTGTGTTGCCTTCGGGCGTAACGCAGAATTTGCAGAGAAGTATCTGCGCCAGGGAACAAAGATTGTATTGACCGGAAGAATTCAGACCGGCAGTTACACGAATCGTGATGGCCAGAAAGTTTATACAACGGACATTGTTGTAGAAGAGCAGGAGTTTGCAGAAAGCAAAGCAGCAGCTGCAGGTAATAGTGGTCAGGGAAATTACAGCAGATCATCAACAGCACATTCGGATGCAAATGAATTCATGACTATTCCGGATAACATCGATGATGAATTGCCATTTTCATAAAGAGATTTGGGAGGATAAATTATGTTTGGATTTGATAAGATGTTTGACTTTAACCGTGATGGACGTTTGGACACATTCGAGAGAGCTGCACAGTTTCAGTTCATGGATAATATGATGAAGAGCGGAGAATCTGATTCGTTCGATAATGATGACGGGGAAGATGTCTTTGCTGAGGCAGGGCTTGATTACGATGAGTTAGAGTTTATGGATCCGGAAGAAAGAAGAGAAGTATTGGAAGATGCAGGACTTGACCCGGATGAGTTTGATTTTTAGAAGAGAATATTAGTAATGTGAATAGCTGAGGCTGGAAAAATAGTCTCGGCTATTATGTTTTTCGTGAAGTGGATAAAACTGAACAGGTGTTTATTGTTCATTGCGGGGTGCGAGTGTATCATTGTGGGAGTGCAGATAAATGTTTGACAATAATAGAAAACTGTAGAAAATAACAAGATAGTTTTGAAAAATCGAAAGTTGCTTATGACAAAAATTCATGTGTGGGTTATAATGATAACAGAGATATTTTTGTTCCGTTTATAGTTTAAATCACGACATGAGGTATTAATATGAAGGTTTCATACAATGGACTCTGGAAACTTTTGATTGATCACGAAATGAAAAAGATGGATTTGGTTGAAGAATTGGGAATCAGTACAAGTACACTTGCAAAGATGAGCAGAGGAGAACCTGTTTCTATGCAGATACTGGCAAAAATCTGTGACAAACTGAATTGCGATTTTGGTGATTTGGTTTCTTATCAGACAACCGCGAAAAAGTAAGAAGAGTTGATTTTGGAATAAGAGTTTGCATAGAAGGGAGCGACTAAAATGATTAAAACTATTTCAGATGAATATGTGTATAAAAAAGAAGTTGATGGGTCGCTCTTTAATTATGGTTTTGCAATACCGATTGAGCATCAGGTGGTATTCAGTCAAGTTGCTGGACGATTTATTCAACGGGGTGAATCCAAGGACGTAAATCTTTATCTTAATGGAAAGTCTTATAAGGCGAAGCTGAATAATAATCGAATTGATAAGAAGTTTGGTCCTCATGCAGATATTGTTCAGATACGATATACACAGAACAGTGATTTAGCACAAGCGCTTCGTGGTTGTTTTCAGAGAAGCTATGCATATATAAGTAAATGAAGCAATTGCAAGAAAAAGGATCAAAAAAGCATATTCCTCTTCCAGATGATTATAAGAAATATCTGGCAGTTTATACTACCGAGTATGATGATACTTATGTACTGGAAACAATCAGTTCTCTTGATATGGAAGTTTTACGTGACACTATTAGTGAAAGGTCAGAGCGGATTATGGAAGCTCAGTTTAATTTCGATGTCAAAGATGATACTGCCGGTTTTAAAGAAAAAGAGCAGATTGTTAAAATCCGAAAGCTAAATAAGAAAATTGGAGATAATTTAAAGCGGCTCTACGGATACCGATGTCAAATCTGTGGACGCCGTATCGGTGAGGAATATGGCTCTCATGTGGTAGAAGCACATCACATAGATTACTTTGTTAAAAGTCTGAACAACGATGCAAGTAATCAGATTATTGTGTGCCCGAATCATCACAGTATTATCCATGATGTGGATCCGGTGTTTGATAGAGGAAGATTATTATACATTTATTCAAACGGATTTGAGGAGAAACTGGTGTTGAATCAACATCTGTAGGAGGCATTCTATGAATCAGGAAATATATGAAAACCTTAGGATGGGTTTTGAAACTGCATATATCGACAGCAGGATTTCTTCAAATCTTGCTTTTAAGCCACAATTTGTCTCAAATAATCATCAGGAAGGAAAAAAGGTGATATCCTCAATCGAGGATGAACTTTTGTCTTGCGATAAGTTTCAGATTAGTGTGGCATTTATTACGATGAGCGGCATTACTCCGCTTCTTCAGACATTAAAGGAACTGGAGGAGAAAAATATTCCAGGAGAAATACTGACGACAAATTATCTTTCCTTTAGTGAACCCAGAGCGTTAAAGAAGCTGCAAGAACTTAAAAATATTCAGTTAAAAATGTACGATGTGGATGCTGCAGACGAAGGATTTCATACAAAGGGATATATTTTCAAAAATAGAGAAATATATCGAATCATTATTGGCAGTTCCAATATTACGAGTGCGGCACTCACAAGCAACAAAGAGTGGAATACAAAAATCGTATCTGCAGAACAGGGAGAAATAGCGGAGCAGATTTTGTCAGAATACAAGCAGCTTTGGAATTCACAATATGCCCTGGATTATGAGGATTTTATTGAGAATTATGTCCAGCAGTATGAAATCGTAAAGCATCAAAGAGATACTGCCAAAGATGAAGGGATTACTTCTCTTGAAAAATATAAACTTCAACCAAATTCGATGCAGGTGGGTTTTATCACTAACTTGAAAAAAATCCTGGCATTAGGAGAGAAACGCGCGCTTTTAATCTCGGCAACAGGTACAGGAAAAACCTATGCGTCTGCATTTGCCATGCGTGAGCTGGGATTTAAGAGAGTGTTGTTTTTGGTACATAGAAACCAGCTAGCAAAACAGGCGAAACGCTCTTACGAAAAAGTATTTAATAAGAAAGTTACTATGGGTATCGTAGGTGCGGGAAATCATGATTACGGTGCTGATTATGTGTTTGCAACCAGAGATACTTTATGGAGAGAAGAACATCTGTACCATTATAATCCAACGGATTTTGATTGCATTATCCTGGATGAAGCACATCATTCTGCTGCAGATACTTACCAGCGAATCATGAACTATTTTACACCAAAGCTATGGCTTGGTATGACTGCGACTCCGGATAAGCGAGATGACAATATAGAAGGTCGAAACATCTATGAAATCTTTCATTATCAGATTGCTTATGAGATTCGTCTGCAGCAGGCTATGGAAGAAAATATGTTGTGCCCATTTCATTACTTTGGTATTAGTGATTTATCCATGATTGGTGATGGGAAAGGCAGGAATAAGACAATTACAACAGAAGATTTCAATCTTCTTACCAGTGATGAACGAGTAAAACATATCATAGAGCAGGCAAATTATTTTGGGTACAGTGGGGATCGGGTAAAGGGATTGATTTTCTGCAGCCGTATCGCAGAATCAAGAGAATTGTCGGACAAGTTCAATAAGATGATCAATCCGGATACTGGGAAGTATTTCAGAACTATTGCTTTAAATGGAGATGCCGATGAATATGAGCGGGCAGAATCATTTGAACGGTTGGCGATGGATGAAGCGGATGCCACAGACGATATTCAGCCGTTGGATTATATTTTTTCTGTTGAGATTTTGAATGAGGGTGTGGATATTATTGAGGTAAATCAGGTGATTATGCTTCGGCCAACCCAGTCTCCGATTGTCTTTATACAGCAGCTCGGCCGTGGGCTTCGTAAGGCGGTTGGGAAAGAATTTGTTGTGATTTTAGATTTTATTGGAAATTATGAGAAAAACTTTATGATTCCGATTGCCCTTTCTGGTGACCGTACATATAATCCGGATACAATTCGGAAGTACGTGATTAGTGGGAATAGTACGATACCGGGAGCGTCTACTGTTCATTTTGATGCAGTGGCGAAGGAAAAAATCTTCCGATCCATTGATAAGATTCGTGGAATGAAAGCAATCATTAAAGATAGTTATATATCATTAAAAAACAGATTGGGAAGAGTTCCATATCTCATGGATTTTTACGAAAATGGAGAGATCGATCCACTTGTAATTATCAGAGAGTATAAAACTTATCAGGATTTTTTAGTTTCGGTTGAAAATGAATGCCATAGAGAAAAGATTACGGATCAGGAGAAGCTCACATTAGAGTATTTATCCAAAACGGTTCTCAGTGGAGTTAGACCATATGAATTAGAGATATTAAAACGCTTATTTCATTCAGATCTGATTTCATTGCCAGAATTAACAAATGAGTTGAAAAATACCTATTTGCATTCTTTTGATGAAGCCTCCCTTGAAAATGCGATTCAAGTATTAGAGGGACGTTTTGTCAGCAAAGAAGCAGAGTATCAAAAATACAAGAAAATAGATATTATTGGTGACCATGACGCAAAGTTTATCCGTAGAATGGTGAGTTATGCCAAAAGGCTCCAGCACAGTGAATTTTATAAACAGATGGATGATCTGATTCGTGTTGGACTTAGGAGATATCAGGATAAGTTTGGTAAGAATCAGGCTGCAGATAGTCCTTTTGTACTTTATGAAAAGTATTCCAGAAGAGATGTCAGTTTGCTGATGAACTGTGGGCGGGACCTTTCATCCATCATGTATGGAATGAAACGTATTGGAGATGATGTTTTTATTTTCATTACTTATCATAAGGTGGGAGCAGAGAGTGAAGAATTACAGTATGCAGAAGGTAAACCGGATTATGCGGATGCATTTACGGATAGTATGATCTTTCGATGGGATTCTCAGATTGGTAAGGGACCGGAAAGCAGCTATATGCAAGATGTTATGGGAGCGAAGAGGAAACATTTAATGGTCAAAAAAAGTGATGCGGAAACAAGCTTTTACTATATGGGAACTTGTGACATCATATCAGCAGTAGGGGATAAAAAGATGGATAACAACGGAAAGATGAAGGACATCACGAAGGTTACCATGAAAATGCATCAACCAGTCAGAGAAGACCTGTTGAAGTATTTGGAGAGCAATCTGTTAGATGAGGAGGGCAAAGCTGTATGAAAACCATAAGAGTTGTTGCAGCTGTTATTTGCGATAGTTTTGAGACCAAATCAAAGATATTTGCCACGGCCAGAGGATATGGAGAACTGAAAAGCGGTTGGGAATTTCCCGGCGGAAAAGTGGAACCAGGAGAAACACCGCAACAGGCGTTGAAACGAGAAATTATGGAAGAGCTTAACACAGAAATTGAAGTTGGTGAGCTGATTGATACCGTTGAATATGATTATCCGACTTTTCATCTCTCTATGGATTGTTTCTGGGCAAAAGTAAGTGTAGGGGAATTGGAACTCAAAGAAGCTGAAGCTGCGAAGTGGCTTACAAAAGATGAATTAGATAGCGTAGCGTGGCTGCCGGCTGATATTACGCTAATTGGGAAGATTAAAGAGTGTATGAGCGTAATATCAACGAAGGTGACAAGGTCTACTTTGACGAAGAGAATAACTTAGAAAAAATACAAGAGAGAACTGACCTGTATGGCTTCACTGAGTGAAAGGAAGTATGGAAATGGATCCTACGATTGATTACTACAACCTTAATGCAGAAAACTTCATAGAGAGTACACAGAATGTTGATATGCATCAGGCACAGGACCGATTTCTACGATTATTGGATGAAAACGCATTGATCCTTGATTTCGGCTGCGGTTCCGGTCGTGATACCAGATATTTCATGGATAAAGGATATCGGGTTACAGCAACGGATGGTTCGGCGGAAATTTGTAGATTAGCAAGTATCTTTACCGGTATTGCAGTGAAAGAAATGCTGTTTCAGGAACTGGATGATATCAATACATATGGTGGTATATGGGCTTGTTCTTCCATTTTGCATTTGCCAAAGAATGAGCTGCTGTTGGTGATTCGAAAAATGTGCAATGCGCTTAAAGATACCGGCGTAATCTACACTTCCTTCAAATACGGTGATTTTGAAGGTGTGCGTAATGGTCGGTATTTTACAGATCTTAATGAGGATTCCTTTAAGGAATTCATAGCAGGGATTCCGGAGCTTACGATAGAAGACCATTGGATCACCGGTGATGTCAGACCAGGAAGGGGTGATGAGAGGTGGCTGAATTTGATTCTACGCAAATAGGACATTCCTTACATATCAATGGAGAGTACCACAACACCCTGGATATCGAAGGCTTCTCTCAGATGATGAAGGATCCTTCCTATTGTTATAAATTTTACTGGCTGGAAGCAATCGTGGATATTGTTTCTGAGGGTATTCAGGATACAAACTTTGATGCGATTATCGATGAGATGATCTGCAATGCCTGGTATTCCGTAAGAGAATTTCACATTCATCTTAGCGGCATGCAGGCAGATGGACTTGTGAGAGATGGTCTGGAACGTGCTGTTCTTAAACTGACAGAACTCAGTAATCTGCCGGCAAATGCATCCAAAGTGGAAATCAAAAATGCAATCCGGGAGCACAATGCCGACTTGAAACTTGCTAAGGAACAGCTGACCAATATGGTTCCCAGTCGGGCATTGGCAGGCTTTTTCTCAAAAAGTGCAGAAGAAGTGCCGTGGGGAAGTATTCGTAGATTAACCGAGTATATCAGACGAATCGATAGTACTGTAATTCGACTGCCGTATACCTTTGGAGACAGCAGTAAACTGAAAAAAGAAGTCCATTTCAACTCAGACTGGATGAGGATGATCCAGGATAATACCGTAAATATTCTTGGATGGATTCAGTATGAAAAGGTGAAATGGCTGCAGAATAATAACCCGGAAGTCCCGGGCCTCATTTACAAACTGGCACCAATGGATGAGAAGATGCGGAAGCTGAATAATGTGCGTAAGCTATGGGAAGGCATTCTGGATGTGCGAGAAGTCAGGGATGTCTTTACCGGCAATCCGATTGTGTCCAAGCAGTATGATGTGGATCATTTCATACCATGGTCTTTCGTTATGAATGATGAGCTTTGGAACCTGATGCCGATGGATTCTTCTCTGAATTCTTCCAAGAGCAACAAGCTTCCGAAGTGGGATCCTTTCTTTATTGTGTTTGCAGAAAATCAGTTTGGTATGTACAAACTGATTCACGAGAAGGAAGAATTGCATAAACGTTTTGAAGCCTGTTACAGAGATAATCTTCATTCTATCTGGGCCGGTCAGGAATTATACAGACCTGGGAATACCAAGGAAGAATTCTACAATATCCTGCAAAAAAATATGCAGCCGGTCTATGACTCGGCAAGACGGCAGGGATATGAGATCTGGAATTATCAACTGCTTTAATGGTTGCGGAAGAGAAGAGCACATACGGATGCGAAAAGAAATAGAGGAAAAAAACATGAGATGTGTATATTTTGTCCGACATGGACAGACAGTGTGGAATGTAGAAAATAAAATATGTGGTGCGACGGACATTGTCCTGACAGATATAGGTCATCAGCAGGCAATGGAGACTGGAAAAAGGATTCTGGAAGAAGGAATTCAGGCAGATGAAATTTTGTATTCTCCGCTAGTGCGTGCTGCAGATACTGCCAGACATATCGCGGAGATCACGGGAATTCCTGCCAGGGTTGAGCCGAGATTGATTGAACAAAACTTTGGGAAGTGGGAGTCCACTGCCAGAGATGGGTTGGAATTTAAGAAAGCCAAGGAAGATTTTTGTTGCAGATATGAAGGTGGCGAATCTATGCTACATTTAGCCCAGAGGATTTACAATCTTTTGGATGAGATTAAGGAAGAGTCGGATCATAAGACCTATATCCTGGTAGCACATAATGGTATATCCAGAGTCGTTCAATCGTATTTCTACGAGATGACAAATGCAGAATACGCCGCATTTGGAGTGAAAAATTGCCAGATTCTGCGATATGATTTTGAATGATGAGAAAATAGCAAAAAATTGGAATGATATAATTGATGAAACATGATTTTTTTACAAAGGAGAAAAATGATTGAAATAAAACCAGGTCGTTACCGTCATTTCAAAGGAAATGAATACGAAGTAATCGGCATCGCAAAACATAGTGAAACCACAGAAGAGATGGTAGTGTACCGTGCTCTTTATGGAGAGCATGGACTTTGGATAAGACCTGCATCCATGTGGAACGAAATGGTAGAACATAAGGGACAGATTGTGAGAAGATTTTCATTCTGTCTCAATCCAATTCTCCATATAAATTGCATCAGGTTGGCGAGGCTCTTGCATGGGAGTATATCCGCAATGTTGGAATCGATGGAGCGAAGCCGGATACCCATATCAGACGATTTTTAGGAAGTAATCGTATGGGTGAATCAAAAGGGAAAGAAGCAACGATTGAAGAAGCTCTTTCACAGATTGAACGGCTTTCGGAGGAGACAGGATTAACTAAGGCAACCGTTGATAATATTATTTGGAGTTTTTGCGCAGACGGATATGGTGAAGTTTGTACAGCTACTCCGCACTGTGAGGTCTGTCCTGTGAAAACATGGTGTAAGTATAAATGAGATTTATCGCTTTGGATTAGATATAGAATAGGAGTACAGATGAAAGTAACAAAGATCTTACTTGTTGCAATGTTATCCTGCATGTTATTTGCTGGATGTAAAGCAACGGATATAGGAAAGGAAGCAGGTGTGGCGATGGAGAAGGCTACGTATCGACAGGTTTCCATGGAAGAAGCGATGGAACTGATGGAAACAGAAAAGAACTATATCATCTTGGATGTTCGTAGACAGGAAGAGTACGACGAGAAACATATTACAGGTGCAATTTTGGTGCCAAACGAAACCATCGGAACGAAAGACATACTGGAACTTCCGGACAAAGACCAGATGATTCTTGTGTATTGCAGAAGCGGAAACCGGAGCAAACAAGCAGCGGGGAAGCTGGTAGCACTTGGTTATACAAACATTATTGAGTTTGGTGGAATCAATAACTGGCCGGGAGAAGTGGAAACATCGGTAAAATAAGCATGCCAAAATAAGTAAAGGTGGATTGGAGGAATTGTAGATGAAGCGATTGTTCGAATTAGGAAATCAGTATGAAAGAGAAAGTGATTGGAAAGACTTGGCTCTTGTAAAATTTTGTCTTTGTGCTGTGGGAATCATGATTGGAATCCAGATACCAACAAAGCACAAAAAAGTAGTTGTAGCAGGTGCCCTGGGTGTATTCGTAGTTACTTACATTCCACTTATGACAAAACTGTTTATGATTGCTGTTCGTAGAAGAGAGGATGTCCAGTAGAGTAAGGACTGTATCAATTGAAATAATTTGCATGGAATGACATATATCGGAGATAACAAATCATGTATACTGTAAAAAGAATTGAGGAAGACCTGGATTTTGGTTGTGAAGAACGGGAAGAAGGTGCACCGGTTATGGCTGTCGTTACACTCGTTGATTCTTTTGGTGAAGAGATGCGAGTGAAGGCAGAAGATGCCATGCTGTATGAACGAGATATTAATGAAGGTGATAAGGTCTATTTTGACAAAGATAAATTAGAAAAAGCATAAGGAGGATTGATCGAGATGGCTTCCTTTGATCAGAAACTTCGTACTTTACGCCTGATGGAAATCCTTCTGGAACGTACCGATGATGCGCATATGCTGAACGCATCGGAATTATGCACGATTCTGGATCAGGAATATGGCATCAGTACGGATCGAAGAACTATATATACAGAGATGGAGATCCTTGATAAATTCGGACTG
>SFGN01000056.1 GCA_004556565.1 Lachnospiraceae bacterium
CCTTCGTATCTGCTTTTTTTATTTTAGGATCAGCAACTACTACAACCCGTGCCTGCTGATCCATTTTTTTAATATGCCGGATGATCCGCTTTTCCTGGCGGATTGCCGCCAGCTGTTCCCTGGCTGATTTAATCTCTGATTCGATCTGGTCTACATCCATCGGCAGCTCTTCTTCCAGTTTTTCCAGCCGGTCCTGCAGCTCTTCAAAACGATCGTCTGAATCCGGAATTTTCTTCAGTTCCCTCTGTAGTTCCAGATACTCCAGATACCGCTCATCCTCCCGGAAAGGGTGGCGGTTGCTCCTCAGGTTTTTCAAAAGTTTTTCTTCCTGCAGAAGCTCCGCCTCCCGCTGTTCCAGCTCGGCTTCACTGCGGATGTTGCTTTTGATCAGATAGTTGCAATCCTCCCGCAGTCGGCCAATCTGCAGCAGGTTTTTCCGGATCCGTGCCTGATCCACTACATAAGGATTTTTTCTTGCAAAAAACCCGGAAGTTTCGTGGAGCATCCGGACTTTCCGGACCTGATACCAGGAAAGATAAGAATGGCCCTTCAGTGCAGGCTGCATCCTGCACTGCTTAATTTTCGGCGGCCTTGGCGAATAATATTGGAAGGTTTCCTTCTGTATCCGGCGTTTGATATCTTCCAGCCGGTACCCATCTCCCAGATTTTTATCTTTCCATCCTCTGTCCTGTCCCGGCGCGCAGAACAGCACATAATCCCTGCATTCTTTCCTTGAATAGCCGGTTTTGATGTAATAGCCGATCATCTTCATCTGTTCCAGGAAATCTTCATAAGATTCCGAATAAGGAAGCACATAGTCTATATCCGAACGGATGATTTTTTTCCAGGTAAATCTCCCTTCTTTATCCGCCTGATATTCTGCATAGGACTTCCCTTTCTTTGCATTCCGGTCATACGTCAGCTTCTCAAGCCCATGACGTTCACAGATGCTGTCTGTCACCGGCTGGATATATTTCTCCCAGTCACCGCGTTCATATCTGTATTTATATCCGTTCACCCTGTTCACGGAATTAAATACAATATGCCCATGCATATGCGACTGATCGTCGTGGATTGCAAAGACATAATCATAATTGTCTCCCAAGTATTCTTCACAGAATTCCTTTACAATCTGATACGCTTTTTCCTCCGAGATCTCACCCGGCTTCCAGCTTAACACGAAATGATATCCCTGCCTGCCGTCCGGCTTGCCCCATTCTTTTTTTGTATCCATCATGACATCATAGACCTCACGGCAGTCATTCCCTGAATTCCCACCGACCAGCATCCCGCCCTTTGTCTTTTCCGGATTCATGATATATCGGATGGAATTGTACAGATGCCTTCCTGCTCCGTGAGGGCATGCTTTAATGTTCATCAGCTTTGTCACTGCCATTTTCGCATTCCTCCAATAACCTGATCAACTCAGATAATCTCTGTTCAACTTTGTCCAGTCCTTCCTGCAGTGCCGCACAGGTTTCACGGCTATAATATCCACTGTTAATTTTCTTTGTAGCCTGGTTGATGTTCACCCCGATTTTCCGAATTTGATATGTGAGGTTTTTTAATTCCCTCTGCTCCCTCTGATGATTTCGACCAGCCAGATATCCAGATTCCTTAAGGATACATTTCCGAATATAACCAGACAGATTTTTTGCACCGCTCCGGCATTTTGTTTCACTGCTCTGCTCCGCTTTACTGCAGAGATATTCATACTCTTCCATGGTCACCCGCGCACGGACCACGATGCTCCGCCTGTCCATTTTTTACCGCCTCCGACTTCTTTCCATATGTTTTTCCCGATGGGTCATGGCAGATCCTGCCCCTGTTCCAGATGCACCTTTTTTCGTTGGAGTTCTTCCGCCTGCCCTTTCATCACGCGGCGAAACAGCTCCAGATTCTCTTCCGTCACTTCTCCAAAACTTTCCTGCACTACCTGGATGATTTCCTTACTTTTTTCTGCCGCTTTTTTTGCTTCATGCAGCTCGATTTCTGACAGGAGCTTTTTCTTTTTTTCCTGAAATTCCCTTTTCTTTTCATCCAATTTTCTTAAATCATTTTCAAGTTTTTCTAACTGCTCATACAGTGTCAATTTTTTCATCGGCATTCCTTCCCTCTAAATTTCCGGCAGCGGATAATCGGATTTCATTCCTGATTTTCCCTCCGTTGTACTTCCGTATTCACGGTTTCTGCCCGCGCCTTCCAGCATCTGCTTTAGCTCAATTATTTCCCGACATAATTTCCTTATCTCGTTCAAAAGTGCTGCCATCTCCGGATCTGCCAGATGATCTCCATCGGCTGCTATTATTGCACTCTCAACAAATTCATTCGCGGTCGGGTATTTGATAGTGTCCCTGGAATCAATTACATGGACTGCCATTTCTGACAGCCTGTATGTCTTCATTATCTTCGCCATGTCCTCTCCCTTTACGGCTGTTGCCGCGTCCATCTTGTCCGTATTGCATTTGTATTGCCGCCGTATTTCTCAATATATTGCATTTGTATTGTCTATGTATTGCTCCTGTATTGCAAGCGTATTGCTTCTGTATTGCCTGTCGTATTGCATTCGTATTGCCAGTTTCCGCTTTTTTGTATTGCTCCTGTATTGCAAATCCCTTCCAGGGATTTGGCAAGATACGCACAATGTAGGACATTTTGCTGATCTTGTTAGGGGAAGCCCCCTAAGACCCCTTTATTTATGTATATATAGTATTTATACAAGGCTATCCAGCCATCTCTCAAGCAGGGTTTTCAGGTTTCCCTCTCCCCTGTGATCCTCCACATAACGGTACGCATCTTCAAGAATGTTGTCCAGAGCCATCAGGTTTTTCTCCGCATCCGGATTTCTTCCGGCCATTTCCTTCAGCAATGCAGTGATGTTTTTTTTCGACTCAATCTCTGCACTCCGGGCATACACGCCTGGCTTTGACTGCCTCATGCAATCAAGATAAAATATCTCATATTCATAATCGAGTTTCTCTTTCATTTTTCCTCCTTCACAAGCTCAAAACTCCAATTATTTTTTCCTCTGATTTTTTCTGCATGGATGATCTTTTGATCGATCCTTTCTGTCTTAAAATCCAGAAAGAAGCTCATTCCCTGCGAAGAATTTTTGTATGATCCCTCATCAAACTCCAGTTCCCGTCGGAACTCACCTTCTTCCTTCAAATACAAGAGCAGTTCTTCCTGTAACTGGCCGCTTTCGGATACCGAGATTTTTTCTTCCAAAACGTCTTCATTCACTATCGTCACAGGTGTTGTGTCTTCCTCTTCATATGTCCATTGCTTCGGAAGCGGATCCTCTTCGTCTGCCCCACTCTCTGCTTCGTTAGTGACAAACCATTCTTCTTTTTTTCTGGCCTCCTGATCAAGTATTTCCTCGGATATTTCCACAAAAATGAAAGAAGCATCTTCCGTAATCTTATCCCAGGTGCATTGAAGCACCGGGATTTCTTCGGTTTCCTGATTCAGATCCAACGTGCAGTAAAAAATCAGCTTATATTCTGTTTCTGTCATGATGTCAAGGCAGCTTACTTCCGATGTACCGGACAGGCTGCTCTTTTTTGAAATGTATTCCCTGATTTTTTCCTGGACTGTATTTATTTTTTCTCCATCCAGGTACGGTTCAAGGAAATGGAAATCATAAAATTTTAATTTCTTTTGCTCTTCTGTCCCTTTTTCCGGTGTCTCAGAAAACTCCTCCTGATCATCCAGCAATTTCTTCTGCAGATTTTGCTCCGCTTCTTGCTCAGCTCCACTGCCTTTTTTTTCTTCCTTTGTTTCTTTCTGGCATAGAAAAATGACTCCGGCAGTCAACACGACAAGAACAAAAACCGCTGCAACGTTTTTCCAAACCTTTCTCCTTTTTCTCACTGATTATCACCCCTATTCCTGAAACTGTTTATAAAATTCATCGGCATACTGGATTCTCCGTTCCATCATCGGATTTCCGGCACGCTCAAAAGATTTTTCAAACGCCTCCACCGCCCAGGCAATATCCGTTGCCCTCTTAAAATTTTCAAGCCCTCCATAATCTCTGTTTAATATGAACGCGCAGGTAGCTTCCCCGCCAATGAATTCCTGCCACATGAATTCAAGCTGAACTTCCAGAGAGTTCCATTGTTTTCCCTTAATTTCTGCAAAACTTTTCAGGTCTTCAAATCGTCCTCCCTCCTCCCACTGGCAGATTCCCCTTCCCGGTCCACCAGACTGACATTGATTTGGATCTATGCCGGATTCCTGCTTGAGATTTCCCAGCACCGCTACGGCTGCTTCCCTCGTCAGTCCCTGGCTCCGCAGGAAATGATAAGCAATTTCTGCATTGGAATTACCGGAAAAATCTGCTTCTGGATAGTCCGGAGTGCAGTATCCGGTTATGTAACGGCTTCCCAGATGGTAGCTCCGTTCATGCACCATATCTGAGGTATTCCCTTCAATTGTAACCACCCGGTCTCCTTCACTGTACTGGACGATTCCGATGTGTTCATCTGCTCCAAAAACAATCAGGTCTCCTGCCTTTGGCGTGTATCCGCCTGCTTCAACGTATTGATTCTTCTGCTTAAAAAAATTCCGGTATGCAGCAACGGAAGCTGAGCGTGGAAACAAGCCTGAATCAATCAGTCCATTCTGCTCCGCACACCAGGAAACGAAGCAGGCACACCACGGGGTTTCATCCCCATTAACAAATTCCCGCCCCGTCGTGAATTCCCAATATTTCGATCCATCCGTGTTCCCGTTTTCTGCCAAAGCAGTAGCCACCAGGCCTGACGCGCCGACGCCGCCTGACAGAGAGCTTGTTACAACAGACACAGCCATTGACACCACAGTGATGATAAGAAGTACTGTTGATGCCACCGTTGCAATGATGGAAAGGATGGAGGAAAGAATGGAGGAAAGCAAGGAAGAGAGGATGCTTAAGGCGGCAGTCCCCACCGCCACTGCCCCGGCAGTAAAAGTGCCGGCAATCGTGCCTCCAATGCCAGGGGCCGGCGACATGGGGCTTACGTTGCCCGGTCCTTCCGGCGTTCCATCTGCGAGCTGTTTTCCTGCCTGGTAATCCTGTGCGGAAGACCGTGCTTCCAGGCTTTTCCTGAATTCAGAAGCTGCCTCCTTTGCCGCCGCAAACGCTTCTGCCTGGCCCGTAGGCATTGCAGCTTCCGGATGGCTTTTCACTACGCTTCCCATGCTATTTCCCACTGCCGTTTTTCCGGTAAAATACCCGTTCATTTTTTCTCCGGCTTCTGGTCCGTCCGGCAGAAGATCTCCCCCCGCCGTCTGGCCCG
Organism: Lachnospiraceae bacterium; assembly: GCA_004556565.1. Lineage (GTDB taxonomy): Bacteria > Bacillota > Clostridia > Lachnospirales > Lachnospiraceae > Schaedlerella. The sequence goes on from SFGN01000056.1 coordinate 5,283, forward strand.
AAAATGTGGGATCCTGTATCCTTCCAGCAACCCTTTCTCTGTCTTTCTCCTTTGCTTTATTTTTACAGATTTCCCCATAAAGCTCTTCTTCATCCTCCGATACCTGCCATCCGCGTTTTAATTGTCCGGATGCTTTTTTCCCATTCCTTCCAGACCGTCCTCTCTGGATGAATTCCTGCCGTTCCTGCCAGGTCAGCCGGTTCCATTCGAGCCGTTCCGTCCCATTCATGAATATGGCCGGATCAACCTCCGGGATCCCGCCGGATTCCGCTGCTTCATTTTCAGATTCTGCATTCAGGCTGTCCAGATTTTCTTCCATGAAACAGACATTATTCTTTGCTGCACTGACAGCCGTTTCCGTTATGCTCAGCCGTTTCTCTTGCGTTTCATTTAACTTCATTTATCCCGCCTTTCTGTACTTCCGTCTGCCAAATGCGCTTTGTCGTTCCAGCAGCCCTTTCTCTGACATTTCTTCCAGCAAGGCCCGGCTTTCCTCCTCTGTCATTGCGAACAGATCCGCGATGTCCTGTTCGCCGACGGCCGCGATTTCTGCCACATTTATAACCTGTTCATAATAGTCTTCCCAGACGTCCTCCTGCCCTGGTTTCTCCCTGGTTTCTGGCACGAATTCTGGTGTTGGCTTTCCCTTTTCTGCATCGGATTCCGAAAATTTGATTTCTTCCCATTTTGTATCCTCTGCTTCTGTTTTAGAGCCTGCCACAGGATCCTTCTCGGTTTCCCTGATTTTTTCCTCTTTCTTTTCATGGAAATTCGTGTTGTACGTCTGGTAAAGGACATTATCCTTTTTGATCCTCGCATCAAAGAGCAGTATCTGCTTGTTCCAGACCATTACGCCTTCTCCGATCCGCCCGGAGCTTAATGCCCGGTACTCTTTTGCGCTGAATTCCTGGATCGCAGCAAGCTGCTGCGCATCCACGCCGCCCTGATCCAGGAATACTTTGTAAGAACAGTTTGAGAACAATTCCGTCAGCAACTGACTGGACAACGCTGCAGTCACGTTCTGCATTGCCATTGTCACAATGCCGCCGAATTTTCGGAATGTCAGCACCGCATCGTTGAGCTGCTTTGCGGATCCCGGCTTTTTCGATACGACCTGTGTCTCATCCACAATCAAATGAGTCGCTTTCTGAAGCTGGATATTATAATCCATCCTGGTTGCAAGATAATGGAGGATCGTCACCATAATGGCTTCCCAGTTATTTTCCGGGACATGTGCGAGTCCGAATCCCACAAGACGGCTGTTTATCTCGATGTTAGAAGACCTGGACAGCATATCGCAGCTTCCGGTTGTATATTCTTCCAGGCAATTGTAAATCGGACGTATGATCCGTTCATCATGTGCATTCTGTACCCTCTCTAAATCTTTTTTGATTTCTTCCCTGAGCCATGTCAGGGTAGGCTGCTTTTTCAGTTTTTTCTGCCCGAACACTTCCTGGAACATCCGCTCCGTGCAGCGGCCGATCACAGAATCATGCTCCTGGGTCACGGTGATATTCTTCATCGCTGCAGCGCAAAGGCTTTTCGCATACTCAGTCTGGGATGCGATAAACTCATTTTTCACAGTAGGTGATGCATGGAACACTTCCTGTGATACCTCAAATCCATTCAGGTACACGCCGCTTTTTGGCGTCAGGTTGAAATATGCTCCGCCATATTTTTCACAGCTATCCTCAAATTCATTCTGAGGATCGATGATAATAATGTCTTCATCTGTGGACAATAGAGTCTGTGACAGCTCCGTCAGCTTAATCAGCATTGATTTTCCTGTCCCCGGAAATCCGACAATAATAGCATGTGGGTTCGGCAGCTTTTTCCTGTCCGCAATGATGAAATGCTTCGTTGTTTTATTAAGCCCCAGCATCTGCCCGCCAGGCTCAATCAGGTCCTGTGCGTGGAAGGGCTGAAACGCCACCAGCGATGAGGAAAGGAAAAATCGCATGCAATCCACATAGCGCCCTCCGATCGGCAAGGCAGTGTTCCATGCCTTTAACTGACGGAAGTCGCATGTCTCCAAAACGCATCCCTCTTTCCTTCCTACCGCCTGCATTTCCTGCACACGTTCAGCAAGGGTATCTTCATCCCCCGCCGTTATGATAACGAGCAGGTTCATAAAAAAACCTTTTTCATCGTTCTCGTCCAGCAGCTCGATATATTTTTCTATTTTCTTTTTTTTCATCTCCTTCGGATAGGATGGCCGGACTGCAAATACGCCCGCCTTATGCTTTTGTTCCATCTCTCCTGAGATTTCCCGCTCATTGTTCATCTGCGCGGCAGTTAACTTTTCCGCAACTACATTGTTATCGACAGGAGCCATATCCATCGTGATGACAGAGGGGTACGATGCATAAGACAGGCTTCTGATAAGCGTATCGGAATCCAATGTCTTCTGATACCTTGCCGCATACAGCACAGATACATAGGTATCCCCCATGACCATAAAATTCGTATGCGTCCGGATGCTCCGAGGCATGATGTCATTCCTCCAGTCCCTTTTTTCATTTTTGCCCGGGATCGAGATATACTCCTGGTCTCTTTGCCGCCCTGGCTGGATGATGGACTGCAGCGTCATCAGACGCTGCCTGGCATCCAGTTTATAAATCCGGCTTCCCCATGCTTCAAACGCTTCCGTGATCGTATTTTCAAGAGCGTTCAGATAAATACGTGCCGATGTCTCGTTATCTGCCCTGCAGGTTACAGTCAGATAACGAAGCATCGTTACGTTCGGATTTACTTCTTCTAAACTGTCCTCCTGCCACTGCCGGATTCCTTCTGCAATATCCGGATACTGTTCCATGTTCTTTTCAGATCTGACAGATGAAAGGAAATCCTCTGTCCTCTGATAAGCGTTTGCAAGGGATATCTTGAAATCCACATTCATGGAATTCAGCCAGGCCATCAGGTCTAGAAGAAAACTCCTCTGCTCCTTGCTGTTTTTATTGATGTAGTTGATATCCTCAAACAGATAGCATCTATCATACATTACATTCTTCTGACAGCTTTCTATCTTGAATATTCCATTTTCATACGCCTGGGAAATATTCAGTGCCTGCCGGACGTTCCTGGGAACGTCATAGACAGGCATCGTCATACGGCGTTTAGATCTGAACACGCTATTTGCATTTAAAACTGCCATCTCTTTTTCTTCCTCCTTTCTTCCTTTTCATACTGAAGATCCGTTCCTGCCCCTGTGGACGCTCCTCCGCCTCATACGGCAGTTTTTTTGTCTTATTGGTATAAATCCCTTCCCGGATAAATTCCGTCGCTCCCATGCCCTGATAGCGTGCTTTCCCGGCAAGATTGACCGCCAGGATGATCGGGATGCAGCAATAGATGCATACATCGATTGAGATTCCGGTATGCTTCCAGAGCAGGAACCCCACAAATCCGGACAGTCCAAGGGAGATCGCTGCCAAAAGCAGTTCTTTTTTTGTAAACCCATTCCACACGGTATCTTGAAATACCGTCTCAAAATCCTCATTAATGTCAATCTTCATCCTGTTTCCTCCTATCTGGTTTTTATAAGGCAAACGCCTTGTTGATCAGGGATGATGCGCTTTTCACAGAAGCGGTCATCAGGATCATATGCACCAATGAATTGAATGCCTGGTTTGCCCCGTCAAACAAGCCCGTGAACCAGTTTGACGGAATTGTGATCCCGGCAATCAGCCTGCCGCAGATGGCCATTGTCAGCGCAATGGCCACAATCTCAAAGGTATTGGACAGGAATGTCTTGACCCATGCATATGCGGAAGCCTCGATCCCCCGCCCGCCAATGACCGTCGGCATGGCAAGCGGGAAGAATACTACCAGCAGGTACAGCTTCACGTACCTGCCATAAACCGTTAGAAAAATCATAAAAGCGCAGATGACTGCCACAAGGAAATATCCAAACCCCAGCAGCCACCAGAACAGGTGGGAGCCAATGTCCCCATCTTCCGTGAAGAAGGCGATCTGCTCCATATATATCACATCCCCGGTGAGCGCCGCCGCCATCTTAAAGACCGTCTTCATGATCGGCAGCCCCATCCGGAGAAGCGCGTTGACGCAGACAAGACGGATCATCGTCTCCACGCACAGCTCCAGGGTGATATGCTCCTTTAAGTTCAAAAAAGACTTGCAGAAGCCGATCAAAAAAAATAAGTTGACCATCAGGATGCCGATGCTCAATGCCCAAGGATACAGGTCCTTTTCCACAAATTCCCATGTCCCGGCAGAAAAATCCTGCGGCGATTTCGACATGACGCCAAAGCACATGTCCATGAGCCCATTCCAGACGTCCCTTGCTGTGGAAAAGAACTTCCCATATAGCAATTCACTTATAAAATCCCAAAAAGAACTCAAATCCGGCATTTTTCACCTCCTCTTTTTTCATGCCACGCCGACGGCGTTCTGGATGATCGGCACCAGCTGCGGCCCGATGATCGCCACCAGGCCTGAAGCAATCCTTTTAAATGACATGGACTGTGCGCCGCCATCCTGGGTATTCAGCGACTGCGCCCACTCGAAGATCCCCCATAGCAGGTACAGGGCGCCTATACTCGACACGATTGCAGCTATGATCGTGTAAATGACATCAAACCCTTGTGAGACGATCAGGGCTCCTTCGTCCCCTGCCGCCATGACATGGATGTTCAGGCAGAGGCTTAAGAGCAGCGCCAATGCCAGTATGCTGACTGCTTTTTTCTGATAGCGGACCTGTTTCCTTTCAGCTCCGAATAAAATGTTTCTGTTCTCCATTTACTCATCCTCCCCGATTCCAAATATTTTTGTACCAAAGTATATGATGGCCGCCGCCACCAGGCACGCAATGCCAAAAAACGCAAGCCCGTTAAAGGCTTTGTAATCTTCCGGGATCAACAGGACTGCGGCCACCCCCGCAGCAATGCCCAGTACTAATGCCAACGCAAATAAAACATACTTTCTCCAATCTGTCCTACGCATATGTTCCTCCTTCTTTTCACATAAAAAAAGCACCTCTTTTGGTGCATCCCATCAGTCAGTCTTTTTACAGATCAGCCCTCTTTGTTTTAATATTTCTTTCTGTAGAATCTGTTCAAGCACCTGGTCGCACTCCGTACTCCCGTCCGACAAATATAAAAATAAGGCTGTCTCATAATCTCTATAGCGGCTTCCCTCGATATAAGACAGGGCTGCCGGTATCCGCTTTCCTGCAGTGCCGCCCTTCCATTTTTCTGACAGGACGTTCAACATTCCCCTGATATCGCCCGCTGAAAAATATGCCCGGCTGATTGACTCGATAAATGCCGGGGCATATGCTTTTTTAGGCATCTTTTTACGATAAAGAGGCCGTTTCCTGTTCCTGGTATAAGAAATGGCTGCCGCCAGCAAAAAGCAGCATCCAAGGACAGCAAGAACCGTCCCGATCTGGATATACATTGTCATTCCTTCTTCCCCCTTACTCTAACCGGAAGCATCCGCTTAATTCCCTGATGCGCTCCATTAATTCATAAGGAGCCATGCCCGGATCGAAATATCCGGATACATAAACTGTCCCATCCTCATATGCAAATTCTGCTTCTGGATGCAGTTCTTTCTGCCGTTCCAGCACTTTACGAAGTCGCGCGGTATTTTTTCGCGGCGCACTGATGTCAAAAGATGGGGGATCTGTAAACAGAAAGTGCCAGGCAAGCCCTTTCCATTCCGCATGAAGCTGTTCTCCCAGGTCTGAATGCCTGACAGAAATATTCCCCGCCTCCGGCTCGTTTTTCTCTAAATAGTTTATTAGCACTTCGGCGGTCAGTTCTTCTATGGAGTCTGGATTTTCATCCCCTGTTCCTGCCCCTTCGGGCGAGCTCTCTTTTTCTGTTCCCGCATCGGATTCCGGTATGGCCTCAGCATCCACCGTGCGCCGTATCGTCTGATTCTTTATCCGGCTGTTCAGTTCCGTGATGCGTTTCATGAACCCGGTCCGCTCTGCTCTCAGCTGATTGTTTTCTTCCGCCAGGGTTTCCAGCTCTTCCTGCAATGCTTCCAGCTTGCCCTGCAGCCTGCTTAACGCTTCTTTTAATCTGCTTACCTCCGCCTCATGGTCATGCCTTGGGATATAGCCCTCTGGATTTTCCATTTCCATCGGAATCCCATGATCCATCAGAGACAGCTTATACTCATATTCTTCCTTCATCCGGCGAAGCTTCAGTTCCTGGGTGCGCACCTCCTCTAACTTCAGGTTATATTTCAGCAGGAGGTTCCGTTCCTTCTCCTGCGCCTCTTTGGACAGACGTTCTGCCTCTGCCTTCTTCTCTTCCATGGCAGCCCTCTCATCCGTAAGCTCCTGCTTTTGCTTTTCTATGGATTCCTGCAGCTCCTGCAGCAGATGCCGTTGTTCATCCATCTCTTTTTTGCTTGCCGCTATCTCATTGATTTTTTCCTGCAGGGCGGCATTCTTCCGCCGGTACTGCTCTTCAGATATCCGGTATTGCTCTTCACGTTCTTCGTAAATCCTCTGAAGCCTCTCTAAAAAAGCCTCCGGATTTTTTATGTCCATTACATCATCCATTCTTCTGACCTCCTTTTCCATTCCGGGACGTGCCGGAATCCGGTACGTCCCCTATGAACAATTGATTATTACCTCAATCACAAAACAATCCTCTCCTGCACCACATCACAGGTGACGGCAAGCCGGTATGCCGTGCCGCTATATCCGGTGCAGGTGGCAAGGGTAACTTTCTGGCATATCCCCTCACCCTCATTCCAGCCATTCTGGAAGATATCATCTGACATATGGCATTCCTGCACCGAGCTTATGACCAGTTTTTTTGAACGTTCCGGAGTATACAGATAAAGAGCTTCTTCCCTTCCCTGAAAATCCGGATTCTTAAATTCCTTCAGCCGGCCGAACATCTGCCCGGATGCCATATTGTGTGCAAACAGACAGATGTGGGGTCCGGAAAGGGAAGCGTCTGCTTCTGCCCATGTAAAGACAGAGCCCAAAGGACTATAATTCCCCTCAAAGTCATGTGTAAGGTACTCTGTATCTGTCTGCCCCTTTAAAACAGGGCTGTCTATGCCAATCTGCGGAATATACAGCCAGCCAATGATTTCCGGGTTGATTTCCTTTAACGTTTCAAAATCAATCTGCCTTGACATGGGATCGTCCGGATCTATCTGCTCCACGACAGTTTCTTTCACGGCCCTGATCTTCACCTTTGCCTCCTCGAACGGCTTGTGTTCCTGATATGCAAGACAGAAAAACACAAGGCTGAATATGATCAGAAGCAGTGCGGCTGCCAGCCATGCCTTACGTTTCCTGTTTTCCATTTTTGCGTCTCCTGATGATAATCACTATACTGCCCAACAGGCAGAGGATTCCGGCTGCAAGATAAATCACCGTGTATTCCTGAAGTCCTGTCTGTGGCGCAGTCTTCTTTTCCGGCGTATCCGGCCTTGGCGTATGCTTTGGTTTCAGGGTGATGTCATAAAACATATATCCATCCACTTCACTCCACACAGGGATTGAAACCAGTGAGGAGGTAATCTGGTCATAAGCAGCATGGTCTTCCGCCCTGATCAAGTATACGCCTGCCTCCAGATCCTCAAATATGACGCTTCCGTCCTGGCCGGTCACGCCTGTTTTTCCAGATTCTTCCTCTGCATATGCCTCTAGCTTTTCCGCCGCTTCCGCCATGTCATTGGAATTCCCAATGCTGTTCAGATTCACACCAGAAGGTTTAAATGCATCTTTCAGGACATATGCTCCGCCTTTGATGTCCGCCACCTTTGTGCAGTAAAACAGAATCCCCGCATTCACGGTCCCTTCCTTCCCTTCCGTAAGGAAGACCTGGATGCTCCCCTTCAGATTCTGGTCTACCTCTTGGAGGATCTCGCTATAAGGGAGAATCTGCTCGCCGGTATCCTGTGTGGATATGTCCAGACCCAGACCCCTGTCTGGCAGAAGCCCCTCTTCGCCAAATGTTTCCCCCTCCGCTGTTTCCGTTGCCTCCGTTCCTTCCGTTGCCTCTGTCGCTGCCGCTGCCTGCAGTGCCGGAAGGATAAGCACCGACACTGCAAGCAGGACGGACGCTGCTTTTTTAAATTTTGTCATCTTCATCTATTCTCCTCCTGTTCCTGATATATAAAATGGCTGCCGCCAGAAGAAACAAAAACGGCAGTGCCGTTATAAATATTTCTCTGGCTGACGGCACAGCCTCTTTGATGCCCTCATGCTCTGCTTCCCTGTATGCAATCCGTACTCCCGTTACAATAAGCCGCTGCGTATTGATTCCGTATGGCGTGCATGTAACGAGCGATACCAGATCCTCTTCCGGGTAAAGCTGAAGCTTCGACACATCCTCCGGATTAACTATCTGGATTTCCGACACCTTATAAGCCAGCGTTTCATCGCATACCCTGATAAAAAAGAGGTCACCTTCTTTAAGCTCATCCAGGCGGACGAGCAGCTTGGAGCTTGGCAGGCCTCTGTGCCCTGTCAGCACGCTATGGGTATTCTTACCCCCAACCGGCAGGCTGGTTCCCTGGATGTGCCCGATGCCATTCGACAGTACTTCATCTTCCGTGCCATGATAGATTGGCAGGTTTACATTTATTTTGGGAATATCCAGGCTTCCCATAATCCCAGTACCGGACACATCCAGCAGCTCCTGATAGCTTCTGTCACTTAAGATACCTGTATCCATATCGTCCACAACAGCACCTTCCGATTGATAGAGCATGTCATTATAGGCAGAAGCCTTTTCCAGTTCATCACTCAGCTTATCCTTCTTTTTTTCCGCTGCAGCCTGGTAAGTCGCAACGGCATCTGACTGATGCCGCTGCTCAATGATATTGAGTGCTGTCGGCAGGCAGCAAAGGACGAAACCCATCAGAAAAAGAAGCCTCGTAATCCATTTTCTTTTCATGCCCACTCCCCTGCCTTATCTTTTTTTCCTGTTCCTTAACAGCAAAGCGGCACCCATCATAACTGCTCCCGCACACAGGATGAGCACGGTCGCGGGCGTACCTGTTACCGGGAGCTTCATGCCCACCTGGTTGATGACCGTCAGGTTTGCTGAGCCTTCCTCAACATCCGCTGCAAGCTCCTGATCCTTTTCCTGGCTGATGCCATTGTAGAAGGATTCAATATGTGCATACACCGCAAGATCTTTCAGCGTATATTCAGTTGCGCCATCTCCTTTCACGTAGGAATCCCGATCCATTGTGAAAGCAGGTATGACCTGGATCTTGATCGGGTCCAAAAGCTGGCGGTATCCATCCGGAGCGTCCGTCTCCTTCAGGTAATAGGTGCCCCCATCCAGCCCGAAGATGGTAAATGTGCCATCCTCGGCAGACGACATCTCCACGGCATTTGCCGGAGCCTTCCCGCCTGTATGGTCTGTCCCGCCAAGAGAATCCCTGTTTATGACAATATAACCGTCAGCACCCTCTTTCACATAGACTTCTTCCTCGCAATCCGCATCAGAATACAATCGGAATTTTGCGTTCGCCAACGTCTTATCATGGTCATTTACCTTCTGCAGGTTGAGCTTATAGGTAAAGCAGACGACCGTATCCCATGGGGTGAATCCGGTGCTGCCTCCATGGTCGCTGTCAGCATCATTGGAAAATTCAAGGCGAACATCATTTTCAAATCCCGGGCGACCGGTATTTTCTGCAGCCTTTTCGTTCAGCACTGCATTATAAGTTAACGAGACATGCTGGCCATATATATTCTCTCCCAGGTCATTCATCCTGTTGAATTCACGGTCTATGATCGATTTGATGTCATCCACTATGATCTGGAAAGTATCCCCATTGGCCGGGGTTATTGCAACGCTGTATTCGTTTTTTTCAAGGGTATAGGTTTTTTCCTGCCCCTCTGCATCCTGTCCGTAGATTGTAATCTGAACCGACCCCGCCTGGAACGTCAGCGCCGCATCCATTCTGTCGTGCCATGCATAATAATAAGTGTCATACCCATTCATGTCCGGGATGTCCGATTCAAACTTATAGGGAACGGTCTGTCCGATTTCATAATCTGCCACATCATTCCAGTTGTCCCTGTCTGTGATGCCGTCTGCCTCATCATCCTCCCGGATTTTCTTCGTCACGGACGGATAATCGGATTTCAGGCTTACGCTTGCAGTTGGATTTGCAGTGTCTACCATGCAAAGCGAGCTTGCTGCATGGGTTTCTTCGACTGCGGACACTTCATCGATGATATAATATCCATAGTCCAGGCCGGAGATCTGTACAGTCTGGTCGCTCCGGACATCCTTCACGTTAATCTGCATCGGCATCACATCAAGCCGTACCAGCTCGTCCCTTACGTCCTCGACAAAGTACCGGAAAAGGCTATAAGAACCTTCCAGTGTCTGTGCCGCATTGCTGCCCTCCGACGGGTTCGTGTTCAGGGTCTGGATGTAATCAATCACCATGTATTCCGTTACGCTGTCTGCCGTAACCTGTTTCCCGTCTTTTGAAAGGGCTTTTGCGACCACATTTTTTAATGCGGGGGCACATTCCGGATTAAAAGTATAATTGATGCTCTCCCCATCCTGGGAATTCTCTGCATAGAACAGCTTGTACAAACGGAACTTCTTCCCGACCATGCTCTGCCCGGAATTGCCTTTGAGCATGATGCCTGCCGTGCCTGTCCCGACTGCCACGATTCCTCCATGCGTATTGTACTCTGCCGCATCCGCAGCCTGTACTACAGCTGCATTCTGGCCTGTTGGTCCTGTAAGCATTGGTCTGCCTGCAATTCCTGCAACCGCAAGCATCCCTGCCATTGCCGTTGCTGCCATACGTCTTAAGTTTCCTCTTTTTTTCTTCATTCCATCTTTCCTCTCTTTCTATGATAGATTAATGCCGCGATCATGAATGCAGCTCCGGCCAGGATGATCACGGCCGTCCAGGCATTGCCAGTTTCCGGCATCCGGATTCCTGTCGTGTTAATGACCGTCAGGTTTATGGTCCGGTCTTCCCCCGTCCCTGTGACTTCATAGCCGTCATCCCCTTCCGTATATAATTTGCCATTCACGTAATATTCAAACTTCCCGTCCTGCGGGCTGCTCTGTGCCCGGATAGCATAGACGAGCGCTTTCCCGTTCCCGTCCGCCGGGATGCGGTAGCCTTCCGGCGCCTTCGTCTCCTTCAGGTAATAGTCCGTATCGGGCGCAAGCTTGGCAAACGTAAGCGTCCCGTCCGCCGCTGTCGTCCCTTTCGCGAGCACGTTTTTACAGTCAGAATCGGTATATAAAGTGAACTCTGCCCCGGAAAGCAGCGTCCCCTGTTCATTTTCTTTGTGGAGCAGCAATTGATAGGAAGACAGGATATCCTCCACCTCCAACAGGGCGTTCCCGTCACTTTGCACTGTGAACGTCATGCTCCCCGTCTCGGCTTCTGAAGTGTTGGAGGTGACCGTGATCTTATTGGTTCCCTCCTCCACCGTGAAGCTTAATTTCCCCGGGTTCACCTGGTAGCCGTCCGGGGCGGAGATCTCCTCCAGCGTGTGCTTCCCCCATGACAGGCCTTCAAAAACTGCCTTGCCGTCCGCGTCCGTGCTTATCTCCTCCGTAGAGCCGTCCGGCAGCGTATGGCGGAACACGGCCCCTTCGATGGGCGTCTGCGTGCCCTTCAGGAGCTTCACGATGTTCAGACTCAGCAGGGGTTCCTCGAAAGTGGGAGTGTTATAAAATGCTTCCATTCCACTGACGGAACCGGCGGTAATCGTCACTCTCTTGGGTTTAGAATCCAGCAGGAATCCTTCCGGAGGCCTGATCTCCTGGATCTTGACCTCGCCGATGGGAATCCCCAGTTCCCCGGACACCTTGTACAGCTCGTCCCCGGATACCCGGCAGTCTGCATTATAGTAGGCTTCCCCCTTCTCATCCGTACGGAACACCCAAGTACGGAGTGGTTTGGAGGTATCGCCTTCCGCATAATAATTTACTTCAAACAGGGCCCCGCTCATGTCGTATTCCTTGTCATCCTTCTTCGTCTCCTGCGGCTGCTTTTTCAACAGCAGCGAGACCGGGGCGATCTCCGGCACCTCCACGGACTGGATGACCGTCGTCTGCCCCATTGCTACTGTGGCTGTATATTTCTGCTTATCCAGCTTGAAGCCCATTGATGCTTTCGTCTCTTTCACGTAATAAGTGCCTGCATTTAAGTTGATTGTATTGCTGTCCCCGTTGGCATCCGTAGTCAGCGTGCCCACTTTATTGGTACAGTCTGCATCGGTGTATACCCCGTATTCCGCCCCGGCAAGGGAATAGCCGCTGTTGCCTGAACTCACTTCCGGATTAGATGAGGTCTTTTTCAGCTTTGCCGAACCCGTCACGTCTCCGTTTAACCGAATAACGGTGACCGCCACGCAGGCAGCCTTCGGCGTGATCAGGCCATACAGGTTGCGCCCCAGGTACTCTCCCGTATAAGGAGAGAATCCTACGGAATTCCACCATTCATTCTGATTGGTTTTGTTAAAATAAGTTCCGGTGAATATCCCGATATGATGGCTTCCCGAAATGCCGCTTGGCAGTCCGTTGGATGCGACTGATCCATCCCAGGTCCAGATGATGTCCCCCGGCTGTGCATACCCTTCGGTTATGACAGAGTTCAGCAAGGCGTTGATCTCTGTCCAGCTTGATGACTGGTAGGTGCGGTATTCTACCTGATGCTCCTGCAGATATGTGCGCCAGCTTCCGGCTCCGCATCCTCCCCAGGCTGGAATCTGATCCCACGCAGCAAGGTATCCCAGACCCGTCGCTTTGTAAAGGACATGCCAGACAAATCCGGTACAGTTCATCATGGCTACGCCGTCATAATCGTCCCAGCCCAGGGCATGGCTGCAGTCCCCATTGGGACATCTGCGGTCTGTCCCGCCATTGCGCCCTAATATGAACGTACCGTCCGTATTTTCGGGATAAGGCGTTCCTATGTAGTAATTGTCATTCCTATGCTGTCCCAGCCAGTTCAGGACATTGCTCCGTGTCGCTCCGGGAATCACGTTTCCCAACCGGTTGCCTGCATTGTAGGTTATAGCTGTGATTCCGGGATTCAAAGCCCTCGTCTTGCTGTAAAGCTCCACCTCGGATTCGCTGGTCTGTGCTGTAACAGTGACCTTTCCTTCTGTCGGCATCCGGAAATGGATTTCTTTGCCTACTTCACAGCAGTCCATCAGTATTTCAACACCATCTTCATCGGAGACCGTCAGCCCTTCCAGCCGGTAGCCTGCTTCAAGCTCTACCTTTATCGTTACCTCTTGCCCTGCCTGAACCGGATCGCTCAGGACAGTGACTTTCGCACCTTCCTGTGCCTGGATCTGTATCAGGCTGCCATCCTCCTGGGCCTCTTTCGACTGCGCCGTCGTCCCCAATGCAGGCACGGCAGCCGCGCCCAATGCAAGGATCAGCAATGCAGCCAACATTCTTGTTTTCCGTTTTTTGTTCTTGTAATGCATATGTTCCTCCTTTCTGCTTCATCCTGTTTTCTTCCTTCCTTTCATTTGGCGGGTCTTTATTTCCCAGCATCCGGCATCTTCCTTTCTGTGTTTCCGTTTTCAAGCAACAAAAAAGCACCTCTTCGGTGCTGTATGTATAGAAAAGGGAGAGTGCTCTGTAACACTCTCCCTGGATAGTATTTTTTTATAACGTACCGGATTCCGGTACACAGGCATAAAAAATCCACGATACGGACAGCAGTTCTTTTACTGTCTGTATCATGGATGCTTTTCTTAACACTTTTACAATCATACCTTACTATGCCAAAAACCTTATGTCAAGGTCAATTTACGTCAATTTAGGTCAATTACGTCAGTTTAGGTCAATTTAGGTCAGTTTTGTCCAGCATTCACTTTCTTCTGTCATGATTTTAATCTGGTGCTAATCTGATGTTAGAGCCCGGAGGAATTGACCACCCAGAGTCCAGCAGAAACAACCAATCTAAGTTCATTAGAAATAGCCAATGCACCTACCTGACTGATAGATTTT
>SFGN01000247.1 GCA_004556565.1 Lachnospiraceae bacterium
TGCTTCAGCGGTGTGCTGCAAGCGGATGCGTACGCCGGGTTCAACGAGCTGTATCGCAATGGTGGGATAACGGAAGCTGCCTGCTGGGCTCATGCCCGCCGAAAGATCCACGATGTGCACGTCCGCATCCCGTCAGCACTGACGGAAGAAGCGTACATATGTCAACGCCAATGTTACTTATCTTTTAGTGTATTTGCCCCTATATTTCCAGACACCAGTTATCACTTAACCCATTACTGGCTCGCCCCCGCAGATATTCCTTCGGCGAACGATAACCCAGCGCACTATGCGGATGCAATTCCTTATAGTGCTCGAACGCCTCCAAAAGTTTTTTTTTGCTTCCGTTAAATTACCTCTAAACATAAACCATGTCAGACAAAAAATGTGCAAAACGTACCCTTTGCATTTTATATTGAAGTACATAATAAAATAATTACAAAGATTTAAAAATATTTTTAATGAAAAACGTTTTGTGCTTATCTCACATCTTACATTGTCTTTTCTTTTTGGGCAGATAAATCCGCTAAGATTGCAATAATCTTCTTCACAATACATTAATAATGATTATTAATCAAACCATATTGCAGTCAATACACACCGTAACAAACTGTGCTCAACATTTATTACAATCGCAGACATCACCACAATCCCTGTGGCGATAGCGTCCTGAACGTTCGTCAGGATTAATTTGAGCTCTTCATATCATTCATTATAATTTTGATCAGCCACTGAACTTTTGAAGCTGACATTTTTAGTAATGGCTGTCGTTCTCCGGCACCAGGTGGTCTCATATCATAAGAGCAGGAGCGTCAGTTTATTACTGTAAATCCATCCACATTACACGTGCTTGAAATTAGACTTCCTATTGACAACGGCATCACTTAACTCCTAGTATATATTAGATACAGCACACGCTGTTATCAGGTGTGCCAGATAAGTCCGGATTGTATTTTAACAACCAGTAGAGTAATGCTGTCAATCACAGATATAGTGAAAATATACCTCAGCAAACAACGCGTCGGGAACCTTCGCCCAATACGGGCGAGGAGGAAAGGCGGAAAAGCCCGAAGGGCTTTAAAAAAATCATTCCTGAGCTGACAGCCAGTTTGTACGGATAAGCAACCAATAGATGTACATGCTCTGCCTCACCAACCATTCTTGCATACCGCAATCATATCAGTGATGATCATATGCCTCTTATAGACTCAGCATCTGCCGGAATTTATCACAGTCCTCTTTCTAATTTCTATTTTTGCAAACAGTATATTTATCTTGCGTCAGGTTCTGAATATAAATGTTGGTCTTGGGAGTGATATCCCAGCAGGACATAGCCCATCGATATTTGAGGCATGTCTCCATGCAATAACAGCAAGTAAAGCCCTTCCTTAACGATGGGGTCAACTCTCAGTTATGGGGATACTCCGGAGCATCTGTTTCGTTCAGGGAGGCTTTCTGGCTTGTAACAGGCGGTGATGGAAAAATTCTGGATTTACCAATAGGAAAACTTCGGAAATGTTATTTTGTTGATACTATGGTAATTGATACTAATGGTCATGATTTAAATATCATAATATATGATGATACAACTGAGGATATTCTGCAGAAGTTAATATATAACTCGCAATGCAATAATATATGCAAGGTATGGGTTAATGGTGAGAATATTTATCAAAGAGGTAGTCAGAGAAGGATAGATATTCTTCTCTGACAGTTTATCAATAACAATGTTTTTAGCAAAATATATGGGCTTTGAAGTTATCTGTTATAGAAAATTAAAAAGTAGACATAATGTGAGTGGTTAAAAACCTTACAAAATCAAAGAAATTTTATAACGCGAGTAACTTGCAGCCAGAAAATACCCCCCCATTTTTTGCTATTATAATAGAAGGGCGTGCTTATTCTTATTAATAGTCTTTTCTGATATTTTATGTGTAGATTAGCATCCCGTAATAAATGCATCCCAAATATTTCTGTTGATAAACTACTCTCGCTGACTGATTTATCTCATACAAGAAAAACCACTATGTTCATGTCATTTATAATCTCAGTAGTTCATGCCCGGATATTTTTATGCACTCTGTTGCCAGATTCATTTATCTGCTGCATATTTTCCATCGGGATATTCCCAGAGAACTAATGAATATCCGGAAGCTATTTTCTACAGCAGATAATGCAGTGCGTTCGAATCGCATATCAAAACTTGGTTAGGATTTACGTAACGCATCTGCGCTTCTTTCCTGTCTGAACTCTGTTTACCCGATGTCAGCCTCTCCTGGCATTACCCCAATTCTCCCAAAAACGGTAAACCAGCCCTCAGCCCGCACCATGACTGGCTTAAGACGGGATCCCAGCGGCAAAATGCGCCTTTA
>SFGN01000248.1 GCA_004556565.1 Lachnospiraceae bacterium
AGTCTTTATAGGGGTTATCTCTCATGCGTTCCCTCCATTTTGCTTTCCGTTGCCGTTCTCCCCGAAAAGGTTTCCTGCCCCATTCCTGCGGCGTGTTCCCAACAGGGGCCCCCGCAAAGTCGTCAGACTTTGTGGGGAGAGGAGCCGCAGCGGAGCGAGTGAGCTTTCGCCATCTGGCGGAAGCGAATGATACGCAGCTTGCGGCGACGAGGCACGCTCCCCGCAACTTCGGGACAATTGTCCCGAAGTCCGGCTCCTTGCGGTGCTTCCCCAGCCGGGGTATCCCTTTTCGGACGGTCATTCTGTTTTCAAGGTGCTGTCCATCGATGAACTACCCTAAGTCTACACCTAAATGACCGCCCGTCCCGTATATCCAAGAGGTAGGAAATCCGTCCGGAAAACTCCCTATTTCCACGCTCTCGGAATTGTGGTAGAATGGAAACAACGGAACGACAAATCGAAATTGAACGAGGTGCAGGATGAAAACAGTTACAATATGTGGAAGTATGAAATTTGAAACAGAAATGCAAAGGATAGCATTTCTGTTAGAAACAAAACATAATATGAATGTTTTACAATGTGTATATAATGTAGATAATTTGGATATTACACCTATGGAACAGGTCTCTCTTGAAAATGCGCATTATAGAAAAATCGAACTCTCCGATGCAATTTATGTTGTGGATATTCAAGGATACATTGGAAATCAAGTTTCAAAAGAAATTGCGTTTGCAAAAAGTAAAGGAAAGAAAGTCATTTTTCATTCGGCATACAGAGGAAATTAATTTCCCGTTTATTGAACAAACAAGGAGGGAGAGCATGGAGTTATCCATACAGGAACGGCTAAAAGACCTGCGTGTGGAGCGTGGGCTGACATTGGAACAACTTGCGGAGCAGACCCATCTCTCCAAGTCTGCTTTGGGCAGTTATGAGGGGGACAAGTTCAAAGACATCAGCCACTATGCCCTTATTGAGTTGGCAAAGTTTTATGAAGTGACCGTTGATTATCTGCTGGGCCGCTCCCAAACAAAAAATCACCCAAACGCCGATCTTGCAGACCTGCGTTTGAGCGACGATATGATTGAACTATTGAAAAGCGGGCGGGTGGACAATTCCCTTTTGTGTGAACTGGCGACCCACCCGGATTTTCCCCGGCTCATGGCCGACCTTGAAATCTATGTGAACGGCGTAGCGGGAAAGCAGGTGCAGAGTGCAAACGCCATTGTGGACGCTGTGAGTGCAACGATTATGAAACAGCACAATCCCGGCTTGACTGACCCGCAGTTAAGGCAGCTTATCGCCGCCCATATTGACGACGACAGCTTTTGCCGCTATGTGATACAGCAGGATATAAACAAGATAGCCCTCGACCTGCGGGAAGCCCATAAGGACGATTTTTTCAGTGTCCCGGAGGACAACCCACTGGAAGATTTCTTGCAGACCGCAGAGGAAACCACCAGCCCGGACAGCGACCCGGAGCAGGCGGCTATGGCATTTATCTGTAAGCGGCTCAAGCTGAACTATGGGAAACTGTCAGAGGAAGAAAAGAAGTGGTTGAAAAAGATTGCACAGAAATCGGATTTGCTGAAAAATCCAAAGCCGCAGCGGGGACGCAAGTAAGAGAATAATAAATCAGATTATATGGAGGTATTGGTTATGAAAAAGTGGTTACTGATAATTTCAGCGACTGTTATTTGCGTTGCTGCCGCTTTTTTATATTTCTTTAGTTTAACTCCCAAAAGAGATACCATTACCAGCAGAGAAAGCATATTGAACACCGCAATTTCAAAAGGGAATGAATGGACTATCGCAAAAGAACTGGAACTTGGCGGTTATATCGTGAGTGGAGCATACAGTACAGATAATAAATCTACACTTGCTATCTTTGAACCAACAGGAAATGGAGACTACAAATTTAGTACATCAACAAACCGAAATAGTGATGAGATTATTGTCGGTGGCGTTGCAATAAACGGAGAATGGTATGATTTAATTTGGTTTAATGGTGCTAAAACAGAGTATGCTGAAATCACTTATACAATAAATGGACAAGTGCAAGATACATTGAGATACAACACAGATGATATGGATATTATCTCAATTAAAAACCCAGAAAAAGAGTATTCCATTCATGTGGCTTACTATGACAATGATGGAAATAAATACGAATAAATTGTTTTTCATCGAGAAAATAGCAAAGCCAGCCGAGCCAGTCAACGGTCAAGATGAACGGCGCATTTCATGCGCCGCCGTTGACAGTCCCGCCCGTCTTTGCTAAAGGGTAATCAAGGCGGGAAAGCCCTAAAATGGCTTCACACCTATTTCAATAATTGGAGGAGATAAAAATGAGATCAGAAAA
>SFGN01000249.1 GCA_004556565.1 Lachnospiraceae bacterium
CTGGCCCCGTGGCGTTGCAAATGATCGATGCATAGCGATTCAAACAGGTGCTGGGGCAGGCCTTTTTCCATGTCGTCTGCCAGTTCTGCCTCTTTCTCTTCACGGGCGATCTGCTGGTAGTGACGCGCCCAGCTCTGAGCCTCAAGACGATCCTGAATGTAATAAGCGTTCATGGCTGAACTCCTGAAATAGCTGTGAAAATATCGCCCGCGAAATGCCGGGCTGATTAGGAAAACAGGAAAGGGGGTTAGTGAATGCTTTTGCTTGATCTCAGTTCCAGTATTAACATCCATTTTTTATAAGCGTCGACGGCCTCACGAAACATCTTTTCATCGCCAATAAAAGAGGCGATAGTGAATTTAGTCTGGATAGCCATAAGTGTTTTATCCATTTTTTGGGACTCCTGGCTGATTAAGTATATCGATAAGGCGTTTCCATCCGTCGCGTAATTTACGGGTGATTCGCTCAAGTAAAGATTCGGAAGGGCAGCCAGCAACAGGCCACCCTGCAATGGCATATTGCATGGTGTGCTCCTTATTTATACATAACGAAAAACGCCTCGAGTGAAGCGTTATTGGTATGCGGTAAAGCCGCACTCAGGCGGCCTTGATAGTCATATCATCTGAATCAAATATTCCTGATGTATCGATATCGGTAATTCTTATTCCTTCGCTACCATCCATTGGAGGCCATCCTTCCTGACCATTTCCATCATTCCAGTCGAACTCACACACAACACCATATGCATTTAAGTCGCTTGAAATTGCTATAAGCAGAGCATGTTGCGCCAGCATGATTAATACAGCATTTAATACAGAGCCGTGTTTATTGAGTCGGTATTCAGAGTCTGACCAGAAATTATTAATCTGGTGAAGTTTTTCCTCTGTCATTAAGTCATGGTCGATTTCAATTTCTATTGATGCTTTCCAGTCGTAATCAATGATGTATTTTTTGATGTTTGACATCTGTTCATATCCTCACAGAAAAAAATCGCCCTCACATTAGAGGGCAAAGAAGATTTCCAATAATCAGAACAAGTCGGCTCCTGTTTAGTTACGAGCGACATTGCTCCGTGTATTCACTCGTTGGAATGAAAACACAGTGCAGTGTTTATTCTGTTGTTTATGCCAAAAATAAAGGCCGACTATGCGGCCTGAAATTACTTAACCAATGATGCTGCATATTCGATAAGGTAAAGCTTTGGGGCCAGCCAAATTTTTAACCAAGTCATATTGGTTACTACACCAATAATAAAAATCCCCCACAGAGTCAAAACTCCAACCAATGGCATGATAAGAAGATTAATATCACCTTTGCTATCCCAAACCATTGTCGGCCTGTATTTGGGATTTCCTTTCTCCCATGAATATCCTTCATCACCGATTTTACCTGTCTCAACTCTTTGGCACTGCTTCTTCATAAACCAGAAAACCAGTGGGATTGTTAGAATGGCCATTAATGTTTTAATCAGACTGTCAACCATATTCCATAGCAGCAACTGATGAACAACATCAGGAATCTGTGCCTGGCTAAATGAAACAGCCGCGTCTATTCCATTACTGGCTTTTTGCAGTAGTTCTACGAGAATCTTGTTTGCTTGTTCTTCCATATATCACCTTGATTGTAATAAGCATGAAATTATTTACGGCCAAAAATAAAGGCCACCATCAGGCAGCCTTGTTGTAAATGTTGCAGGTATCAAGTAAGTAATTAGATGGAGCGCCATAAATTATGAATTCATCGTTTGTCGGGTCCATCTCCATCTCTTGGCCTATTGCCATTCTTGCGTCAGTGTCATCAGCGGCGAAGCATAAAACAGCCCACGCACCCATTGTTTTAAAAAGAACTGCAATTGGCTGTGGTTTTACTGAATTTGCGTTAGCGCGAAAATCATAAATCGCACTTTCATGAAATTCCATATCTCACCTCAATCGTAATAAGCTGGAATTGATTTTCCGCGTTGCTTCTGGCGGCCTGAACAGGTCACACCCATTTCACTGCGTGGCTTGCTGTACCATGTGCGCTGATTCTTGCGCTCAATACGTTGCAGGTTGCTTTCAATCTGTTCGTGGTATTCAGCCAGCACCGTAAGGTCTATCGGATTCAGTGCGCTTTCTACTCGTGATTTCGGTTTGCGATTCAGCGAGAGAATAGGGCGGTTAACTGGTTTAGCGCTTACCCCAACCAACAGGGGATTTGCTGCTTTCCATTGAGCCTGTTTCTCTGCGCGACGTTCGCGGCGGCGTGCTTGTGCATCCATCTGGATTCTCCTGTCAGTTAGCTTTGAGTAACGCGCCGTGATGCTTATCCCCACGGTTGCTGTCTTGCAGCTGCATTTCGCGCTACTCAAAGCTTTAAGAGCATCACCTTCATGGTGGTTAGTGCGTCCTGCTGATGGCTAAATAGTACGATTTGTACTTTATCGAGTCAATACAAAATGTTCTAAATATAATTAGTTTTTTATAACACTTTGTATTTAATGGGTTTATATTTTGGAAAAAGAAAACCCGACACTAAGGTCGGGTTATTGTTGTGTGCTTTAGAGTGGTGAGGCTGTTAACTAAATGTCTCTTCAGGCCACTGGCTGGCGATAACTTTCCCTACTACGGAACAGCTATCATTGCATGGAATCATTGGATATTGCGGGTTTAGTGGCTGTAGGAACACCTGACCGCTATCCCTGATCAGTTTCTTGAAGGTAAACTCGTCACCACCAAGTCTGGCTATGCAGAAATCACCTGGCTCAACAGCCTGCTCAGGGTCAACGAGAATTAACATCCCGTCAGGAAAGCTTGGCTTGGATCCTGTTGGCGCGGTCATGGAATTACCTTCAACTTCAAGCCAGAACGCACAATCACTGGCTTTTTTGGTTGTGCTGACCCATCTCTCCGCATCACCTTTGGTAAAGGTTCTAAGCTCAGGCGAGAACATCCCGGCCTGAACATGAGAAAAAACAGGGTACTCATATTGTTTTTTAACGGGGGCAGATGAGTATTCGCCAACAGGTGAAAATGTACCGTCGTGGTTGAATGAGACGTTATCAATACCAAGGTATTTAAACACCACACCAATCTCGTCAAGAGATGGATGACGAGATCCGCGCAACCAGTGACCAATTCCACCCTGCGTCATACCAAGCTCTTCAGCTAACTTCTCTTGAGTTATGCCGAGCTCTTTCATTCTGGATCTAGCCAGTTCATACCATTTCATTTTCATACCCTTATTATTACGCTCTGTACTAAAACCATCCATGCACAAGATGTATTTTTTGTTTGCATTCTAAAAATACATATCGTATTATTGTTTCATGGTTACTATGGAGGGCATATGAGCAACCTACGAAAATATCGAGAGTCACTGAATATCTCTCAAACAACACTTGCTAAGGCAGTTGGATGCACACAGGGAGCTATCGGACATTGGGAATCTGGTCGTCGCTTCCCAGACCTTAAAACATGCCGTGCTCTTGTTGAGTGCCTAAACAAGTTAGGCGCAAGAGTCAGTCTTGATGACGTGTTCCCGCCGGAACACAAAGCCGCTTAAGAAATTCCCGCTCTTACACATCCCAGCCCTGAAAAAGGGCATCAAATTAAACCACACCTATGGTGTATGCATTTATTTGCATACATTCAATCAATTGTTATCTAAGGAAATACTTACATATGGTTCGTGCAAACAAACGCAACGAGGCTCATCGCAATGCTTGGAACTGAGAAGACAGCGGAAGCTGTGGGAGTTGATAAGTCGCAGATCAGCAGGTGGAAGAGGGATTGGATTCCAAAGTTCTCAATGCTGCTTGCTGTTCTTGAATGGGGTGTCGTCGACGACGACATGGCTCGATTGGCACGACAAGTTGCTTCGATTCTCACCAATAAAAAACGCCCGGCGGCAACCGAGCGTTCTGAACAAATCCAGATGGAATTCTGAGGTTATTACTGGAACTATCAACAGGAGTCATTATGACAAATACAGCAAAAATACTCAACTTCGGCAGAGGTAACTTTGCCGGACAGGAGCGTAATGTGGCAGATCTCGATGATGGTTAC
>SFGN01000250.1 GCA_004556565.1 Lachnospiraceae bacterium
CATTCTTAGGCATAAATGTTATCCTCCACGTTTAGTATAAGCATAGTATACCACAAACGCGGAATAACATAAAGTTATTTAAAATCTTTTATACTAGTACATCGTTTTCTTTTTTATTCCCCCATGATTGCCAGAACCATCTGAGCCGTTTCAAGCATATTTGTCCCGCTGTCCATGCTGTTTTTCTGCAGATACCTGTGTGCTTCTTCTTCTGTCATATTATTGCGTTCCATCAACACACATTTCGCCTGGTTTATCAACGCTTTTTCTTTTGGGCTTCTGTTTTTTGATGCCTCTTTGCGTTTCCGCTTCCGCCGCCTCTGATTCTGAATGATCATTTCAAGCGTGTTCAGAAGATCATATACCTTAATCGGCATCGGCAGTCCGACCACACCTTTTTCTATGCCGTCACTCCATTTATCTTTGGATGCAATCAACAGGACATCAAATGTCTCCGGCAGCAATTGCCGCAGTTCACTGTACATCATATCCTGCATTTTATAACCGCAGACCACAATGCCTTCATCAAGCTGATCCGCATAGTGAAGTGTCTGTGCCCCGGTCGTGCAGACTGCAATGATGTTCATGCCGCCCCTGACTAATATATTGCGGATATTCGTTGCGATTTCCCTTTTTGGAAATACAACAATAATACTGTTCACGCCTGCACCCCCCTGTCTGTCTCACCCATCATTCAAGTACGTCTTATTCCTTTCTGCCGGATGCAGAACATCATATCTGCTGAAGATAATGTGCAATCTCCCAGTCTGTAACCTGCATACAATAATCCTGGTAATCCTGTTTCTGGGAAGCAATAATTTTTTTGGTTAACTCTTCGCCAAGCACCTCTCTGATAAAACTGTCTTTTTCCAGTTCTTCCGTTGCTTCCCTCAGACTTCTCGGCAGTTTTCCGATTTGAAGGGATGTCAGTTCTGTTTCATTCATAGACTGGATGTTTTTATCCACACACTTAGGCGGCTGGATCTTTTTCTCTATCCCTTCCAGTCCGGCTGCAAGCAGCACTGCAAGTACCAGATACGGATTTGAAGACGGGTCCGGACTTCTCAGTTCAATTCGTGTATGCTCTCCTCTGACGGAAGGAATACGAATCAGCGGATTACGTGCTTTAGCAGACCAGGACATATATGTCGGTGCTTCCGCTCCGGGAGTAAGGCGTTTATAAGAATTCACCGTCGGATTCGTGATTGCCGTAATAGCCCGCATATGCTTCATAAGCCCGCCGATAAAATAATACGCCTCCCGGCTGATTCCGTTTTCATCATCATCATTTCTAAAAATATTAACGCCGTCCTTATTTAATGACAGATTCATATGCATCCCCGAACCTGCATACTGCTGTTTCGGTTTTGGCATAAATGTAGCGTGAAGCCCGTGTCTTTTTGCAATGGTGCGTACAACGAGCTTAAATGTCATAATATTGTCAGCCGTTGCAAGTGCCTCATCATAATGAAAATCTATTTCATGCTGGGCAGGTGCCATTTCATGGTGAGATCCCTCGATCTCAAATCCCATATCCTCCAGTGTCAGCACCATATCTCTCCTTGCATTTTCCCCCAAATCCAGCGGACCTACATCAAAACAGCTTCCGGTTTCGTGAGTAAGCGTCGTGGGCTGTCCGGTCGTTTCATCCGTATGGAAAAGGAAAAATTCACACTCCGGCCCCGCATCCATCGTATATCCCATTTGGGCAGCTTTCTTTGTTATTTTTTTCAGTACATAACGCGGGTCACTCTCATAAGGTGTGCCGTCTGGCAGATGGATGTCACATATAAGCCGCGCCACCTTCCCCTGCTGAGGGCGCCATGGAAAAATTTCAAATGTATTCAAATCCGGATAAAGACGCATATCAGATTCTTCTGTCTCGGAAAAACCCTTTACGGAAGAACCGTCAAACGTACAGTTATGTGCCAATACCTTAGAAAGCTGGCTGGCGGTGACCGCCGTATTTTTCATTGTCCCGAAAATATCAGTAAACTGTAAGCGGATAAATGCCACATCCTCGTCTTCTACCATCTCAATAATATCCTGCTTTGTATAGTTATTCATCCTGATTCCTCCTGCATTCCTGTCTCCATTCTAATTCTCATTGACATCTTCATTTCAATCCTCATGTAAGAGTAAAAAGGCATTCTCCGCCCTTGGAGAACGCCCTTGTTCTGTCTCATTATACCCATAAGCTTACAGCTTTGTCAATAAACAAAGTTTTTGCTGTCTTTCTCTTAATTTGGTATACCTAAGTCATGACCACCACTTCAAGTGGTGGTTTGAATTTGACCCTATAAGGGTCCCTGCGTGCGCGCCTAAAAGGCGGGCGTCTCAAGCACTTCTACCG
>SFGN01000251.1 GCA_004556565.1 Lachnospiraceae bacterium
GAACCCGCATAGTGTCGCTTCGACAAGTTCAACGACCGCTCCCACCTCCCCCAACCGCTGGCTCTTCTCCGGCAAGGAGTCCCAGTCCTTCCTCTCCGCATCCATCCCGCTCCTCGACTTCGGGGCGAGGATGTACGACCCGCTCACCGCCCGATGGACCGCGCAGGACCCACTCGCGGAGAAGTACTACGCCGTCAGCCCGTACGCATACTGTCTTGGGAATCCGATTGTATATCTGGATCCGAATGGAAAAACAATCACCATTTTTACAATAGATGACCAAAACAACATAATCCACTTAAATTATGAACCTAATATGCAATATAACAATGGAGATTCCTTTGCTACTAAAATAATCGACTATCTCAACTCCATCTACATTAATGGAGGCAAAGACGCTATGGATTGTTTAATTTCCGCATCTGAACAGATTTCTATAGTCAATGAAATAGGAAAAGGTAATAATTATCAATTTGTAGGCAATAAACAAGGTGGAGGCACTATTTATGCAGGTTCGGTATTATCTCAATCCTACGAGCAATCGCTTAGCGTAGAGTCATTATCTCACGAACTTTTTCATGGCCTTCAACAGGTGAACGGGCAAGGAGGCGCATCTATTTTTAACGAGGTAGAGGCATACGTGTTCGGTTATAAAGTTTTAGACAATTACCATAGTTCGTTGGACACAATTTATCAAAATTCGCCTTCGGGAGATGGGAACTCAAATATAGAAGGACAGAAATATCAACAGGCATTTTTAAATTTGGCGAATGGCAAAGACAACTATAAAGAAAATTTTAAGATTGCGGTCAGCAATTTCAAGAAAGGTGCCCGAGTGAACCTTACTGGACTTTATGATAAATTCCCTATAATAAAGCAGAATCAAGGCAAATATCTATTAATGAAATACTATCCAAAATGAGGACATATTTAATTTCAATTTTCATTTTCTTACAGACTTTCGCGGCAAGCGCCTTGGATTATTACACTCCACGGTTCTTCTCGTCAGCGATCCGTTGCGACAGCGTGGTAGTCAGATGCGACATCAAGCTTCCGACCACAGACGAACCAGAATATCAAGGAATAGCAATAACCAAAATATTCTCATATCAAGATGGGAGCAAAGAGACCTTCTGCTGGCCATCAAAAAAAGCCTCCCGGATCGTGAGCAATGAAGTTTTACTTGAATATGTGCCTATCTTGTATCATTCCTTTTTAGAATATTCCCAAAAAGCAAACCTACGGAAAGGATATTCATATTCAGTTCCTTTAGTCATTTGCCGCACGCCTGTTAAAATGGAGGCAAAGAATAGAAACGCTAGAGTTGAAGAACTGTCACGTACCTCATCCTCATTAGCCAAAAGTGAATATTCAAAAAGACTCGGACTAAGTAAATCATCGCTGAGAAGGATGGCTGATCTGAGGAGATTCGCTATAGCCACGATTCCTGACAATGTAATCTGCGATAGCGACTCATTAATGTTCATAGAACTCGTAGGAAAAGACAAGAGCATAAAAGGTGAGTCCCTTTATGTGCAATGTTCGTCCGATAAAAGCACGGTCTGGAGTTTTCATTCTACAGGACACAAGAACTCTCAAGAGTTTCTCGGAAAAGAAGAAACCGACTCCTTGACCGGTGTCCGCAAAATAGTCAACTATGTACGACGTGCGGATATCAAATCTTTGACAGAGCGTTACAGCGTTTCGGACGAAGTGGACAGTTATTATTACTACATTCTTCTGCTCAAGCGGGTCGATCAACAATTTGTTCCAGGAATATATTTGCAAACAAACAAATCAGACTGGTTTGATTAGCTTATTATGAAGCAGTTAATTATAAAAATCTCTTTCAAAAACTCAGAGAATGAGACGGCTATAAGATGGATTATTTCTTGGTGATAGATAAAACTAACGATACGGTTCAATGGACATTGAATTCCACATAGTTTTATTAGATATATTCAATTAACTATGAATTGAAGTGACAGGAGGTCCTTCTGTAGTATTAGATATCAATAGATGTTTATTATGATATACCATACCAACGCATTCAGCGAGAATGCCTTTTCTTATGACCTGAACCTGACAAGCCGGGTCTCCTCCGGAGACACCACC
Organism: Lachnospiraceae bacterium; assembly: GCA_004556565.1. Taxonomy (GTDB): domain Bacteria; phylum Bacillota; class Clostridia; order Lachnospirales; family Lachnospiraceae; genus Schaedlerella. The sequence continues at coordinate 2,116 of SFGN01000251.1, forward strand.
CTCGCGGTGTATGGGCATCTCGCAGACGGCACGAAGATCCGCTCGGTAGACGGCACCGGGAACGGCCTCCAGTACAGAGGCTCCCTGGTCTACACCCAGACCGCTGGCCAGTCAGGATCTCCGATCCTGACCCTCGACTGCGCCCTGACCTCCGCCGGCAGGATAGTCCGCTGGACAGCCGCCGACGGCTCTGTCTCCTACAGATCCCTGATCCACCTCCGCG
>SFGN01000011.1 GCA_004556565.1 Lachnospiraceae bacterium
CGCAGCGGTATTTTTCGATCAGTTTTTTCAATTCCGGTGATATTCTCATTTTAGCCATTTATTATTTCCTTCCTCTTTTCTACAGTATTTAAAGATACCCCAAGAAGCTAATTATAACAAGACGAACTCCAATTCACTGTTCCTTGCATTCTAAAACCTTAAATACCAGAAAACAGCTTTTTCAAAGTTGTTTTCAAAGTTGGCGTATAACATAGTATCGACGGAGCCGATTTTGAAACCACAATTATGATAGAATTTACAAGCTATAAGGTTATTGTCCTGGGTTTCAAGCATTAGTCCATGCAAGTTTTTATGCTTTGCCCATTCTATAGATATATTGATAAGCGCGCTGCCTATGCCTTGCCCCCTGAAATCCTTACATACGGCGATATCTTCTATATAAGCGTACCGGTTCCAATTTTTTCGCAGTTTAACTTTTCCGACGCATTTATCGTCTTGGTAGTAAAGATATATTATCTTATCAGTATTGTCAATATATTCAAGGCAATCTGCCTCCTCATCCTCTTCATCCTCTTCGTCTTGGTAGCTTTTTAAATATGGCGCTTCATAGAGTAATTCTGTAAAGGTCCAATTCTCGTTTTCATACCTCGGTATAATCTTACCTATCACCTCAAATGGTTCGCTGGGTTTATCGATATCTTTCAGGTGCCCTGCTTTCATTTCTGTAATCACTGTTCCCGCCTCTCTTCTATATCAGCGGCATATGTGCTATCCAGGCAGCCGGTTTTACCAGTGTATTTTTTATACATGTCCCTGGTATATTTTGTTATATTCCTATCATACTCCGGATAGGCATAATGAAGCCTTTCCGCCACCTCACCGGATACCGCCCTGAACAATTGATGGCATAGAAATAATGCTTCCCATATGTTTTCATAGGAATCCATCCGGTAGGTGGACAAAAGTTTCTCCCACAAATCCTCGGATATATACCTTTCAATAAACTTATAGTTCTTGCCTACACTTAATTTAAAGCCTGTTTCGATGCCGACCTTCCATGATATCATTCTCAGCAGCTCATGGCGAACAATCTGATTAAAATGATCAATAGCAAATAAAATTTCCTTACGGCACAATCCTTTAATAACATAAGGTGTTACATTCCAAAATTCATTGCAGCAATCATCATACTCCCTTGCGCTTGGCTTTCTTACATGATAATGATAAAAGTCATCTGTGTGCATATGCACAGACTTTTCCAAATCTGATTCTTTTGCAACAGCAGATGCCGTTGTAGTTTTTCCTGTCCCCGGCGCCGATTTATCTTTTTCTTTCTGAAAATGGGCAATTCCACAATGGAACTGCCCATATATTTTGAAAATTATGCGATTTTTTAGTCTCTGCACCGTTTTCAGCACCGATTGGTGTAAATTTGGTGTAAAGAGGTAAATTTATTCGGTTTTGAAAGTCCCGAAACCCGCATAAACACTGGGTTTTTTCTTACTTGTCGTTCGGTAAGGACTTCATCGTCGGGAACAGCAGCACATCTCTTATCGCCGCGCTGTCTGTCAGCAGCATACACATTCTGTCGATTCCGAATCCGATTCCTCCCGTCGGCGGCATACCGATTTCGAGTGCATTCATGAAATCTTCATCAGTTGTATTTGCTTCATCATTGCCCTGGGCGAGCTGCTCTTCCTGATCTTTGAAGCGTGCCCGTTGGTCGATCGGGTCATTCAGCTCGGAGTAAGCATTTGCCATCTCCCATCCGTTCATGAAGAACTCGAAACGTTCCACATATTCCGGATTCTCCGGTTTCTTCTTGGTAAGCGGAGAAATCTCGATCGGATGATCCATAACGAATGTAGGCTGAATCAAATGATCTTCTACATACTCTTCGAAGAAGAGGTTCAGGATGTCACCTTTCTTATGTCTTTCCTCAAATTCTACATGATGCTCTTTTGCCAGTGCCCTTGCCTGTTCCAGTGTCTCCACTTCGTTCCAGTCAACACCTGCATATTTCTTAACGGCATCTACCATTGTGATTCTTTCAAACGGCTTGCCGAGATCCATCTCAATACCGTTGTAAACGATAGTGGTTGTCCCAAGTACTTCCTGTGCCACATGACGGTACAGGTTTTCTGTCAGATCCATCATGCCATGATAGTCTGTATATGCCTGGTACAGTTCCATCAGCGTAAATTCCGGATTGTGTCTGGTATCCAGTCCTTCATTACGGAATACACGGCCGATCTCATATACTTTTTCAAGTCCGCCGACAATCAGACGCTTCAGATATAGCTCCAGTGAAATACGGAGTTTCAGATCTTCGTCCAGTGCATTAAAATGTGTCTCGAACGGTCTTGCCGCAGCACCTCCCGCATTCTGGACAAGCATCGGTGTCTCTACTTCCATAAATCCCTGTGCATCCAGGTATTTACGGATAGAGCTGATGATTTTCGAGCGCTTGATAAAGGTATCTTTTACTTCCGGATTCATGATCAGATCCACATATCTCTGACGATAACGAAGGTCCGTGTTCGTAAGCCCGTGGAATTTCTCCGGCAGAATCTGGAGACTCTTGGAGAGCAGTGTGATTTCCGTAGCGTGGATAGAAATCTCCCCGGTTTTTGTTTTGAATACTTCACCGCCGATTCCGATCACATCTCCCACATCAAACTTTTTGAAATCTTTGTAAACATCTTCACCCACATTATCTCTTGCAACGTAAGACTGGATATTTCCCTGAAGATCCTGGACATTACAGAAGGATGCTTTTCCCATGACACGCTTGGACATCATACGACCTGCAATTGTAACATGTTTTCCTTCCAGTTCCTCAAAATTATCCTTAATTTCCTGACTGTGGTGTGACTGTTCATACTTCGTAATAACAAAAGGATCTTTTCCGCCCGCCTGAAGGTCTGCCAGTTTTTCACGGCGCACCTTTCTGAGCTGATTTAAATCCGGCTCCTGGTTGTTCTTCTGCTGTTCTGCCATTTGTGTCTCTCCTTCCTTTTTATGAAAATGCAGACCTCTTGCAATAAGAGGCCTGTATGAATTGTGCTTCCCTGCATGAATCAGATGAGGATTGCTCCCGCACCGGGACTCGCAGGAGAGTCCTGAAAATGATTTTCTTATGCCGTCTTATTTCTTGTAATAAACATGACTTATCGACATGTTGCTTTACAGGGAACGGCTGATTGCCAGGACTTTGTACTGAATCGTACCTGCCTGTGTCTCTACATCGACCACATCTCCTACTGTCTTGCCGATCAGTGCCTGGCCTACCGGAGACTCGTTTGAAATTTTTCCTTCCAGGCTGTTTGATTCTGTAGAACCTACAATCTTAAATTCCATCTCTTCTGCAAATGTTATGTCATATACTTTTACGTTGCATCCGACATTGATCTTATCAAAATCCACCTCATCTTCTACAACGACTTCTGCATTTTTAAGGATTCCTTCCAGCTCTTCAATTCTTGCCTCGATATCACGCTGCTCATCCTTAGCTGCATCATATTCAGCATTTTCCGATAAGTCTCCCTGCTCCCTGGCTTCTCTGATTTTTGCTGCAACCTCTTTACGTTTCACTACTTTCAGATTCTCAAGCTCATCCTCCAGTGCCTTCAACCCTGCATAAGTAAGTAATCTTTTCTTTGCTTCTGCCATGATTTTTGTTCCTTTCTTTTCGTTACTTTTTCGTCTCTTTTTCGTAACTTTCTTGTTTTTCTTTATTGCTTTATTTCTCTGTATTTTCCTGTATCTTCCGTAAAATCATACTCTTTCCACCGCCGGTAAAGAGTCATTGTTCTGTACTGTTTTTCTCCGTGGATTCCAGTTACCACAATTTTAATATTATACCGAGTCGTTATAATACTGTCAAGATTTTTTCAAGTTCTTCATAACTCTCAACCTGGTTTATTCTCTCTCTTAGACGTGCCGAGCCGTGAAGCCCTTTTGTGTACCAGGCCACATGCTTACGCATCTCCCGGATTCCGGCGGCTTCGCCTTTTTGTACCATCTGAAGCCGGGCATGGCGAAGCATTGTATCCCGGATTATTTCTGTCGACGGTCTGGGCGGTATTGTCCCACTTTCTTCATATGCAGTAAGCTCGGAAAATATCCATGGATTTCCCTGTGCTCCTCTTGCAACCATGATTCCGTCACAGCCGGTCTGTTTCCTCAACGCTTCTGCCGACTGCGCGGAAGTAACATCCCCGTTTCCGATAACCGGGATGCTGACCGCCTCTTTGACCTGACGAATAATCTCCCAGTCAGCTTTCCCCGAATAATATTGTTCCCTTGTCCTGCCGTGTACTGCGACTGCTGCCGCCCCCGCCTCTTCCACAATCTTTGCAATCTCAACCGCATTTACATGTTCATCATCAAAACCTTTTCTGATTTTAACAGTGACCGGTTTCTGAATTGCCTTCACAATCGCACTTACAATATCATATACAAGCTTCGGCTGTTTCATCAGTGCAGACCCTTCACCGTTTTTTACCACCTTCGGCACCGGACACCCCATATTGATATCCAGAATTGCAAACGGCCTCTCTTCGATCATTTTTGCCATCTCGCTCATGATTTTCGGGTCAGAGCCAAATAACTGGAGAGAAACCGGAGTCTCATCCGGATGAATGTCAAGCAGACTCTCCGTATTTTTATTATTATAAAGAATCGCTTTTGCGCTGACCATTTCCATGCATAAAAGCCCTGCTCCCTGCTCTTTGCACAGCAAGCGAAATGGCAGGTCTGTCACGCCTGCCATGGGCCCTAAAATATAGGAATTATCAAGAGTCACGCTTCCGATTTTCAGTTTTCTCATCGCTGTTCTCTCATCTTTATTTTTTTATTATAGTTTACCTTTATTTTCTGTTTTTATTATAAATCAGCCGTAATCCTTCCAAAGTCAGATCCGGGTCGTAGGCATCAATCGTATCGGTTTCCTGTGCAATAATTTTGCCCAGCCCGCCGGTTGCCACGACTTTGACATCGGCATAACCGGATTCTTCCTTGATTTTCCTGATGATATATTCTGTCTGGCCGATCGCCCCATAGACAAGCCCGGCCTGCATACTGGATATAGTTTCTTTCGCAAGAATCGACTTCGGCTTTTTGATTTCTATTGCTGGCAGCATTGCCGCATCCCCCCAGAGAGAACGGGCAGCAGTCCGAATGCCCGGAGCGGTAATTCCGGCCTCAAATGTTCCGTTCGGTCCTATCAGGTCATATGTAGTTGCCGTACCGAAATCCACGACAATGACAGGGCCGCCGAATTTTTCATATCCCGCCACCGCATCCACAATACGGTCCGGGCCGATTTCTTTCGGGTTCTCTGTCACGATGCGGATTCCGGTCTTTGTCCCCGCAGATACCACTAACGGACGGACTTCCAGATACTTGATAACCCCGCTTGTCAGCGAATGCATGATATCCGGCACGACAGATGCCACGATTACTGCATTGATATCCTTTGCCTCAATTCCACGGTGTTCCAGAATTCCGCAGATTTCAAATCCATATTCATCCGAGGTTCGCGGAAGCTTGGTCGTCATACGGAATGTCCCCAAAAGCTTCTCTTCTTTAAACACGCCAAGGGTAATATTCGTATTTCCTACATCGATTGTCAACAGCATAGCTGTTTCCTCCTTTTTTCCTATTGTAAATAAAACGTTCTGTAAAATAATTCAAGCTCTTCAAACAGCTCTCTTTTCGTCTGCTGCAATTCTTTGATTTTCAGTACGCTTCCGATTTCATCAAAGAAAAAATCATTTTCCTCATGATCAACTTTCAGTTCCAGATTACCTTCTTCATCGTACACAACAAGCAGTATGCCTCCCACATCTTCGGTAAACATGACACACATGATCTGCAGCTCCTGCCGGACTGCCTCCGGAAGAAATCCAAAATCCGGATTCATATAAAATTTCTGTTCATAGAAATTTGCCGCGCAAAGGACGATTCCGTCAATATAATCTTCTTCAAACATATCCATACACTCCCCGGACAGATACCTCTCCCGCATAAACCGCTTCCCTGGTTCCGTCCTCTTTACACACAATCAGCTGTCCCTGCTCATCAATACCGACGGCCTGCGCCCGGTAGCTGTCTTTTGCCCCGCAGATTCTGACTTCACGTCCACGGTTCACCAAAAGCTCATTGTACGCTTCCTGAATGTCCGTCAGGTCTTGCTTTTGAAGGAACTGCTCATAACAAATTTCAAACACTTTTAATATTTCCGCAATAAGCGGTGCCCGCCTTACCGTATGGCCAAGCTCCAGCCGCAGGGACGATGCCGTTTCCCGGATTTCTTCCGGAAATTCACATAAATTTACATTGATTCCGACTCCGATGATCACATGATTGATGTATTCAATTTCTGTACTCATTTCCGTCAGAATCCCGACAAGCTTTTTCCCGCCGCAGACGATATCATTCGGCCATTTTATCTGCACGTCAAGACCTGTGGTATTTCTGATTCCGACAGCTACGCTGTATGCCATGACCAGCGTAAGCATCGGAGCTTTTGACGGCTCTATATCGGGTCTGAGAAGAAGTGTCATATAAATATTTTCCCCTGAAGGAGATTCCCAGCTTCTTCCCCTTCGCCCTCTTCCGGCACTCTGCATTTCGGCAACGACAAGCGTGCCCTGGGGTTCATCCGCATCTCCGCACTGTTTTGCCCGGAGATTCGTAGAATCTGTTTCTTTATAATAATGAATATTCTGACCTGCCCATTTCGTCCGGCCTGCGAGCAGGCTTTTCAGCTCCTGCTCTGTCATCACATCCGGAGTATTGAGAATACGGTATCCTTTATTGCGGACTGCCTCTATCTCATACCCTTCTTCTTTTAACTGACTGATAACCTTCCACACAGCAGTCCTGGACACCCCAAACTGCTCACACAACTGCTGTCCGGACACATAATCCCCACTCTCACGGAGCATTTTTAATATCTCTGCTTTCACGTTCTCTCCTGTTATCCGCAAATTATAATCATTCAGCCCACATCATTGTCAAAATGTACATACTGTGCTTCCCGACTTCCGGACTGCTTCATTCAAACTCACCTGCAGGACCTGACACCGTCATATCCCTACAGGATGCTTTGGCAGCCTAAAGTTGCAGCCATCACGGCCTTAATAGTATGCATCCTGTTCTCTGCCTCATCAAATACTTTTGACTGCTCCGATTCAAATACTTCGTCTGTCACTTCCATATCCGTGATTCCAAAACGTTCACTTATCTGTTTTCCGATGGTCGTCTTCAGATCATGGAACGCCGGCAGGCAATGCAGGAAAATGGCATCCTCTTTTGCATTTTTCATCACTTCCATTGTCACCTTATAAGGTGAGAGGTCGCGGATTCTCTTCTCCCACACTTCATCCGGCTCGCCCATGGATACCCATACATCTGTATAAATCACATCTGCGCCCTTTGTGGCTTCCTTTACATCCTCCGTAAGTGTAATAGATGCTCCCGACTCAGCCGCATATCCTTTGCACAATTCTACCAGCTCCGCATTCGGGAAATATTCTTTTGTCGTGCATGCCACAAAATGCATTCCCAGTTTTGCGCAGGCGATCATGAGAGAATTACCCATGTTGTATCTTGCATCTCCCATGTATACAAGCTTGATTCCTTCCAGCCTTCCGAACTGTTCACGGATCGTCAGCATATCTGCCAGCATCTGTGTCGGATGGTACTCGTTGGTCAGACCGTTCCACACCGGGACTCCTGCATATTCTGCCAGTTCCTCCACGATTTCCTGCCCGAATCCGCGGTATTCAATTCCGTCAAACATTCTCCCGAGCACACGTGCCGTATCCTCAATGCTTTCCTTTTTGCCGATCTGTGAACCAGACGGGTCAAGATAAGTCGTTCCCATTCCCATATCATGAGCCGCCACTTCAAATGCACATCTTGTCCTGGTACTGGTCTTTTCAAAAATCAATGCAACATTTTTCCCTTTATAATAATCAACCGGAATTCCGTTTTTCTTCATCTCCTTGAGCCTGGCTGCCAGGTCAAGCAGATAAATGATTTCCTCCGATGTAAAATCCTTCAGCGTCAAAAAATTTCTTCCTTTTAAATTTATTTTCATATCCATTTCCGTATCCTCTCTCATGTCCATTAGCATATGTGTGAATCTCGGCAGATTTTTCTGGTCCTCCTGCTGTACATATCTGCTTTTCACCAGTCTGAACAGTTCATCTACCGTATATATCTGATATTTCGGCACCTTCAGAAGCTTCGCGCTTGCCTCCAGCATCGCAAGGTACAAAACCTTGCTGTCATACCCGGGGGAAAGCTTCAGCACAAACGCCATTTCCGCCCGCTCCCAGTCGGAAATATGCTGCATGCGTTTTTCATACCATTCATCATCATGGTTCTGCTCCAGATAATAAATCCGCCCTTCAAGGCCGTAAATCACGCGTTTCGCATCGTAATATCCGATTTTCATGTTCCGCACGCTCCGCCTGCTGTCAAATTCAATAATGCTTCCCAGACTGACGCGGGGGCCGATCTCATATTTACATCCATCCTCCGGCATTTTCACATACCGCACGACACCCGGCCCGTAAATCCTGATTTCAATAATATTCTTATAACCACGTTCCACCAGTGATTCCAGCGGAAGATTATTCACAAGCCCGCCGTCCACGTAATGCTTGCCGTGCAGTTTTTCATTTTTAAAACCGATCAGATAAGCGCTTGCCAAAAGAAAATCCTCCAACTGCCCCTCCGGGATGTCCCGGATGCTCAGATCCAGCTTCTTCCATTCCGAAACTGAAAATGTTATCAGGCAGAATTCCTTGCCGCAGCGGCGGATCTGCTCTTCATCCACCAGTTCATGAATCATTTCCCTCAAAGGGGTGATATCCACGCCGCCTTCCAGCAGCTTATCCCAAACTTCTGAAATCACTTCCGTAAATTTATTCTCTCTGTCAAACAGTCGCTCCATCCATGCATCATCCACATCCATGACTTTGGAAAATGTCAGCTCGCTCCACACCTGTTCTGCCTTTTCCACATCATCTATGCAGATCATCGCTCCGTTGAGCGCGCCAACGGAAGTCCCTGCAACGGCACATACCTTAATGCCTGCCTCTTTCAGTGCTTTCCATGCACCGATTTGGTACGCGCCTCTGGCACCGCCGCCGTCTAATACAATACCATATTCTTTTGTCAGATCCAATACCGGGTCTATATTCCTCACCTCTTTACATCAACCTGTCCTTTTGTTTTCTCTTCCTGCGATTTTCTATCCTGACTGTTTTCTATTCCTGCTGCCTTCTCTGCCTGCTTACTTCAAACATCAGCACCGACGCGGCAACGGCCGCATTCAATGACTCTGCACTGCCTGCCATCGGAATCCGTATCCACACATCCGCGCAGTCTGCCACTTCCCGGCGAAGCCCGTTTCCTTCATTTCCTATAAGAAATGCAGTCTTCCCGAGGTAGCTTTCTCTGTCATAAGCATTTTTACCTTCAAGATGCGACGCAAACACTTTCACACCCGTCTTCTTCAATTCTGCAATCGCATCCGGCAGATTTTCAACATATATAAATGGCATCCGGAATACAGCACCCATTGTCGAACGGATTGTTTTCGGATTGTAAATATCCACACAATCGCTGCTCAAAATCAGACCTGTGACCCCGGCCGCCTCTGCCGTCCGAAATATTGTTCCGAGGTTTCCCGGATCCTGCAGATTATCCAGCACGAGGATATGAGCCTGCCCGTCCCCGTATATTTCTTTCTCCGACCAGCGTCTCCGGCGTACCACTGCCAGGACTCCCTGGGGCGTCTTCGTATCGGAGATATACGAAAACACCTGAGGAGAAACCATCTCAATGCAGCGCTCCGGTAATTCACATTTGCATTTATTATAAAATTCCTCTGTCATATAAAGCTTTTCCAGACGGTCTTTCGGGATTTCCCGCACCATGCGGATTCCTTCCACAGTAAATACCCCCGCCTGATTTCTGGCCCTGCTCTTTTTCTGCAGCTGCACAAGCTCTTTCACTTTTTGATTGGCAGTACTCGTTATCATACCCCGATCTCCTCAAACCTCTGCAGAACTGCATTTGCACCTATAATAATCAGCACACATTCTGCCGGAAGCGGCGCATTCGGATCAAATGTCACATCCACATTCCCGTTGCTCATGATTCCCACTACATTAATGCCATATTTTTCACGAATCTTCAGTTCAGACAGACATTTGCCCTCCCAGTGCCCGGGCAGGGGCTTTTCTGTCAGGCTGTACTCCGGTGAAAGCTCGATCCAGTCCGTAAATTCCGAAGACAAAAGCTTCTTCGCAACACGATTTCCCATATCTCTTTCAGGAAAAATGACGGCATCCGCCCCTACCTTTTCAAGGATCTTTCCATGCAGCTCATCACGGGCCTTTGCCAGTACATACGGAATCCCGAGCTCCTTAGAAATGATAGTCGCCATGATTCCGGCTTCAAAATTATCGGAAATCGCAACCACCGCTCCGTCCAGGTTTCTTGCACCGAGAGCCTTCATTGCATCCGGGTCCGAGACATCCGCACGCATTGCATAGGAAACAGAATCTGCAATCTCCTGAACCTTCTCAAAGGACTGATCCACAACAATAACATTGCATCCGAAGCTTTCCAGGGTCAGCGCCACGCTTCTCCCAAAACTTCCCAGTCCAAATACCGCAAACTGTTTTTTCTTCATCGCCATCTCATGTTTCTCCTTTTTCTATCCGATCATAATCCTCTTTTCCGGCAAATCTCTCAGCCTGGTGGACTTGTTCGCCCTACCGGCGAACACAAGTGCCATCGTAAGAGGTCCGATTCTTCCTACATACATTAAAACCATCAACACTGCCTGACTTGCCCTGCACAGTGACGGAGTAAGATCAGCTGTCAGCCCGACGGTTGCCATTGCAGATGTCACTTCATACATGATATCAAGGAAATCCACTCCCGGTTCCAGAACCGTGATAGCCGTAACACCGCAAAGCCAGAACATAAACGTCACTACAACGATTGTAAGTCCGGACCGGATGACAGCCGGATCTATTTTCCTCCCGAAGCATTCCGTATCCTTATGTCCCCTGACTGCAGCGATGCAGGTCAAAAGAATCAGGGCGATCGTTGTCGTTTTCACACCGCCGGCCGTACCGCCCGGAGAGCCGCCGATAAACATCAGAATACATCCCAGCAGTTTCGAGCCTGCCGTCAGCTCCGACTGCGGAACGCCTGCAAATCCGGCCGTTCTTGTCGTCACCGACTGAAATCCGGCGGCAAGGATTTTTTGCCCCATACTCATATTCCCAAACGTTTCCGGGTTATGATATTCCAGCAAAAAGAATCCTGCAAATCCAACCAGAAGAAGAAATCCTGTCATGGTCAGGACAATTTTAGTCTGAAGACTCAGGCGGGAAAAGATTCTGCGGCGCGGCACATCTTTCCCCAGAACTTCCTTCGTGTTCCGGGAAATATCATACCAGACCGTAAACCCAAGGCCGCCGCACACAATCAAAAGCATGGTCGTAATCCCCATCAGCGGCAACCCGGATACGCCTATAAAGCTTTCATTTCCCAGAATATCAATCCCCGCATTACAAAATGCTGAGACCGAATGGAAAATACTGTATCCTATGCCTTTGAGTGCTCCATACTTCGGGACAAAATATAATGAGTAAAGCAGTGCGCCTATTCCTTCTGCAAAAAAAGTCCCTTTCAAAATACGAATAATAAACTGCACCATCCCTGACAGCGTATCAAGTCCGTACGCCTCCTGAATCATAATGCGTTCTTTTAATGTAATCCTTCTCCTCACGAGCATAAAAAATGCAATGGTACATGCGATTACCCCAAGTCCCCCGACCTGGATCAGCAAAAGGAGAATTATTTTCCCCGCTGCCGTAAACTGTGCCGCCGGTATAATCGTAACCAGGCCGGTCACACAGACCGCAGTCGCGGCAGTAAACAATGCATCCTGAAATTCAATCGGGCTCTGGTTGCAAAATGGCATCCAGAGTAAAAACGCACCCAAAAGAATAATCCCCAGAAATCCCAGAGCGATGATCTGCATTGTATTAAATCTGAATTTACGGGATTTATTATCGGATTTATCTTTCATTCCTTATTCTATTCCACCCTTCGTAGCATTTCTCTCTTTTCTCAATACCAGGCAGTTCCCCGGCTTTTCATTAAACTTTAAACCGGTAGCCTACTCCCCATATTGTCTCGATATACTGAGGATGCGAAGTGTCGTATTCAATTTTCTCCCTTATTTTCTTGATGTGCACCGTTACCGTCGCAATATCCCCGACGGACTCCATGTCCCAGATTTCACGGAAGAGTTCTTCCTTCGTGTACACATGATTCGGATGGCCTGCCAGAAAAGCAAGCAAATCAAATTCTTTCGTAGTAAAGTTACGTTCTTCTCCGTTCACCCACACACGACGCGCAGTCGTATCTATCTTCAGTCCGCGGATTTCGATCACTTCATTCTCTTCCACGGTGCTTCCGATCAGACGTTCATATCTGGCAAGATGCGCTTTTACTCTCGCCACCAGCTCGCTCGGGCTGAAAGGCTTTGTCATGTAATCGTCCGCTCCGAGCCCCAGCCCCCTTATCTTATCAATATCATCTTTTTTCGCGGATACCATGATAATCGGAGTATTTTTCTGGTCTCTCACCTGGCGGCAGATTTCAAATCCGTCCACGCCGGGAAGCATCAGATCCAGGATGATCAGGTCAAACTCGCCCTCCATCGCCATACTAAGACCTTTATTTCCGTCATTTGCGACCTCCACATCGAAATTACTCAGCTCCAGATAATCTTTTTCAAGATCCGCAATACTTACCTCGTCTTCAATAATCAAAATCCTTTTACTCATCTACCGGTACCTCCTGATATTTTCTTATAACAAAATACATTGTTGTTCCCTTTCCTTCTTCGCTGACCGCCCAGATCTTCCCGCCGTGCTCTTCCACAATCTTCTTCACAATAGCAAGGCCGATACCGCTTCCTCTCTTTGATGAACTGCGCGAAGTATCCGCCCTGTAAAACCGGTCGAATATATAAGGCAGGTCTTTTGGCGAAATACCTTTTCCATTGTCTCCCAGCTCGACCTGGACAAAATCGCCTACATCCCTGACATCCATGGAGATCCGTACCATTGTTTTGTCCGAGTATTTCAGCGAATTAGATACAATATTACTGATAACCCTGCGGAGCTGTTCCGGGTCTACAATAACCCTGGCATCCTCCTCCATCAGATTTCGATATTCAAATACAGCATTCTTGGAATCCATCTCCATATATAAGTCTTCCGCACAGTCCTGGAAATACTGCTTTGCGGAAATCACCGTAAAGTTATACGGAATACGGTTCGTATCAATTTTGGAATACAATGTAAGTTCATTAATCAGCAGGTCCATTTCATTCGCCTTATTGTAAATGGTGCGAATATACCGGTCCATCTTTTCAGGCGTATCTGCGACTCCATCCATAATTCCTTCCACATATCCCTTAATCGCTGTGATTGGAGTCTTTAAGTCATGAGAGATATTACTGATCAATTCCTTATTTTCCCGGTCAAATGCCACCTTCTCCTCCGCATTCGCCTTAAGCCTTAGCCGCATCTCCTCAAAATCCCGGCAAAGCTGCCCGATTTCATCATCCATCTCCGCCTTAACCTCAAAATCCAGATTTCCCTCTTTAATATTCCGTGCGGCTTCCTGCAGTTTCGCAAGCGGGACCGATACTGTCCGGTAAATCCACAATACAAGCAAAGCCGCAGTGACAGAAACCACAAGCAGGTATAACTGCTGGACCTCACCCGCCTTGCGCGGTGCAAACATCATTATCAAAACGGTCGTAAACACCGTGGGCAGAACCATCACCGACATAAACGCAATTACCAGCTTTGTCTTCAGCTTCATATTCTTCATCATATCCGGTTCCTTCCTTAAACTCTGTCCGTTCCTTATTTAACCATTCTACAGTACCACAAAAAGGGCAGAATCCGCAAGATATCTACCCTTTGTTTATTCATTTTTTATGCGAGAAAGCACCGAAGGTGCGTTTTGCGAATGGCGCGGGCTGAACTGTTATCATTATCATCTCAGTTCAGTGATAAGTGTTTACAGATATTTTTTCAGTTGCTCTGCTTTATCAATCTTCTCCCACGGAAGGGCAAGATCATTTCTCCCGAAATGTCCGTAAGCCGCTGTTTGTTTATAAATCGGGCGTCGAAGATCAAGCATCTTGATAATTCCTGCCGGACGGAGATCAAAATTCTCTCTCACAATCTCAACCAGCTTCTCATCGGAGAGCCTGCCTGTGCCGAAGGTATCTACCATGACAGAAGTCGGGTGTGCAACACCGATTGCATAAGAAAGCTGAATCTCGCATTTCTTAGCAAGTCCGGCTGCAACAATATTTTTTGCCGCATAACGGGCCGCATATGCCGCGGACCGGTCTACCTTCGTGCAGTCCTTGCCTGAGAACGCACCGCCGCCGTGACGTGCCATGCCGCCGTAGGTGTCTACAATGATCTTCCTTCCTGTCAGTCCGCTGTCTCCGTGCGGTCCGCCGATAACAAAACGTCCTGTCGGATTAATGAAAAACTTCGTATTTTCATCGATCATATCCTGCGGAAGAACCGCATCAAACACATATTTCTCAATATCCGTGTGAATCTGCTCCTGTGTCACATCCGGATCATGCTGTGTGGATAAAACAACAGCATCCAGCCGCTTAGGAACACCGTTTTCATCATACTCCACCGTCACCTGGGACTTTCCGTCCGGGCGCAGATACGGAAGCGTTCCGTTCTTTCTTACTTCCGTAAGCTTCTGTGCCAGCTTATGTGCCATAGAAATCGGATATGGCATAAATTCTTCTGTCTCATCGGTCGCATATCCGAACATCATCCCCTGGTCTCCGGCACCGATTGCTTCAATTTCATCCTCTGACATTTTGTGCTCCTTCGCTTCCAAAGCTTTGTCCACGCCAAGTGCGATATCTGCAGACTGTTCGTCAATAGCTGTGATCACGCCGCATGTATCGGCATCAAATCCAAATTTTCCTCTTGTATATCCAATTTCTCTGACCGTGTCTCTTACGATTTTCTGAATATCCGCATATGCCTTTGTCGTAATCTCTCCCATTACCATGACAAGTCCTGTCGTTGTGCATGTCTCACATGCCACACGGCTCATCGGGTCCTGCTCAAGCAGCGCATCCAGAATCGCATCAGAAATCTGGTCACACATTTTATCCGGATGTCCTTCGGTTACTGATTCAGATGTAAATAAACGTCTCTCCATGTTCATCTTCTCCTTTTCCTGTGTTTTGTGTCGTGTTTTGTAACTTTTTGATACTAAGGTATAAATGTGCTTCGCATGCCGATGCGCGGCTGTTTTAGCAGTCTTCCTCTGTGCATCATGCACATCCTCGCGGAGCGTTTTTATGATATAAGAAACGAAGTTTCCTATATCATAAAAAACAGCCCACAAGAAGTGGACTGTTGTTTTTATCTTAGTAACAATCCTCTTATTGTTCGATTGCTCGCTCAGGCTGGCACCTTCCGTCACTGGGGTTGCCGCAGCTTCACAGATCCTTTGTATCTCCACTGCTCTGAATAAGAGAAAGTTTCTTTCTTCGGTTGTCAATACGATACTTTACACTGTTGAATAGTGAATGTCAATATCATATTCCTATTTTAGATTTTTTTAAGAAATCATTCGGGCATTTCAGCTTACTTTCAGCCGGAATTTCTGGATATCCTTCTCACTTTCCACCTTTTCGATAACTCCGCCAAGGCTTCTCAGTTTTTCTTCAAACCGTTCATATCCTCGCTGAATATACACAATATCATCAACAATTGTGATTCCTTCCGCCGCAAGCCCTGCAATGCAAAGCGCGGCTCCCGCACGGAGATCCAGTGCGCTGACTCTTGCCCCTGTCAGCCTCTGCACTCCCTGGATAGTAGCCGAATTGCCGTCAATCTTGACATTAGCTCCCATCCTTGTCAACTCATCCAGATATTTAAAACGGTTTTCAAAAATACTTTCCGTAATTATACTTGTTCCTTTTGCCAGTGCAAGTGCCACACCAATCTGCGGCTGCATATCAGTCGGATATCCCGGATACGGCAATGTTTTGACCTGCGTGCATCGAAGATCTCCTTTTGACACGACACGAACCGCATCATCGAATTCCTCCACTTCACAGCCGATATCGACCAGCTTGGAAATAGTCGCTTCCAGATGCTTCGGAATTACATTCAGTACCGTAACATCTCCTTTTGTGGCCGCTGCCGCAAACATAAATGTCCCTGCCTCAATCTGATCAGGTATGATAGAATATTCTGTCTTATGGAGTGAACGCACACCTTTAATCTTTATCACATCCGTTCCTGCCCCTCTGATGTTGGCGCCCATACTGTTCAGGAAGTTGGCAACATCAACGACATGCGGCTCTTTTGCCACATTCTCCATAATTGTCTGCCCCTCAGCCATTGCTGCAGCCAGCATTACGTTAATAGTCGCGCCGACACTTACTACGTCAAAATAAAGATGCGTGCCTTTCAGATGCTCTGCCTCCGCCACGATCTTGCCATGTTCAATGTCGACATCCGCGCCCAGGGCACGGAATCCTTTCAAATGCTGATCAATCGGACGGCTTCCGATATTGCATCCACCGGGAAGTGCTACCTCTGCTCTCTTATATTTTCCGAGCATTGCACCAAGGAGATAATAAGATGCCCTGATTTTCTTGATATAATCATATTCAATATTGAAATCTCCGATTGTGCTTCCGTTGATCCTGACCGTGTGACGGTCGATCCTCTGCACATGTGCACCGATACCTTCTATTGCTTCCAGCATCACATTAATATCATTAACATCCGGTAAATTTTCAACCAGAACTGTCTCGTCTGTCATAATTGCCGCTGCGAGAATTCCGAGTGCTGCATTTTTTGCTCCCCCAATCTCGACCTCTCCTACCAGCGGATTTCCACCTTTAATAATAAACTGTTCCATATCGCACCTCAATAACCGATAATATACTGTACTCCCTCGTATAGCAGCAGAAGATAACCGGTATATGTGCGGAATATCCAGCGGCGCTATACTAACTTTACCCCTTAATTAAAGTAAATCATACGAAAACATAATTCCGAAAAACTCTGTATCTTCACCGCCCCTAACCGGCTCAGACACGCATAGTACAAACCATGCTATTCTTAATGATTATATCACACTTTACAGTTTTGTAAAATAATTTTTATATTTTGTGAATTTTTGCTTAAGTATTTCAGGATTTTGACAGATTTTCTACCGCATTTAACACATTTTCAATAGTCTGCTCAATCAGATATCCGTCCTCACACACTGTGATATCCGCATACTTTTCAAACAGCTTCACCCGTTCGTCATACAGCTGCCTGAAGGTCTGCCCCTCTTTTAAAACAACTCCTCTCTTTTTCGGGCTTTTAATCCTTTGCTTTATTGTTTGATAAGATGCTTTTAAATATACGATTGTTCCGATTTCTTTAAAATGTTTCATTGCCTCTTCACAGTATACAACACTTCCTCCCGGGGAGATGACTGCATTTTTCACATTCAAATCACGGTTGACCTGATTCTCGATCCCAAGAAAACCTTCCTCCCCGATTTCTGCGATAATCTCCCTCAAAAGTTTTCCTTCCTGCGCCTGGATCAGCAGATCTGTATCAACGAACTGTTTCCCGAGCCGTTTTGCCACCACGACCCCAACTGTACTTTTGCCGACTGCCGGCATTCCGATAAAAACCAGATTACTCTTTATCATATGTCCTCCTTTTCACATGTGCGGGCTATGTGCTGCCAACAATCATAAGCTAAATGTGCCGCACCGGATATAATTTTCTTTCTTCTCTTCTATGTTCCCGCCTGCGGCGCTGTACTTCCTGAAGAAGCAGCACTTCCACCAGGTCTCTCAGATTATCTCTTTCAAACGGATTTCTTCTGCCTCGGTCTCGGTCCCTGTCCCGGTCTCGGTCTCGGTCCCTGTCCCGGTCTCTGTCTCGGTCTCGATCCCGGTTTCTGTCCCGGTCTTGATCTCTGCGCCACATTTCCCTGTCAAATTGTGTTCCTTTTACAGGTTCTTTATCATCTATGATTCCATCTTCCTGCATTTTTTTACAGATTGAAGAAACCATCCTGCGAAGCTGCAATCGGTCCGGATATTCATCATACATCATACTCAGCCGGTAATCCATCCTGTCACATGCCTCCTCGACATAGGGCATAGCACGTTTAGCCGCAGCCGGATACATCCCCGTCATGTACTCGTAATCCCTGCGTTCCATCCGCTCGTCATCAAACGCAAACGGCATCGGATACGCCATATAATAAGGCAATTTTTCACTCATAATCGCACTTCCGTTTCAGACATTATATCATTATTGTATGCAAAAGAGAAGAAGGTGTTCATTAAACTATAAGTAACAGCGCGGCTTCGTGACAGTTCAGTCTCTTCCTGAATCACAAAAAGAGCTGCCGATTTCCTCTTAGCTGAGGAATGGAACTAAATAGCTATGTGCCTGGGAAGGAATGGTAAGAAGGAGGCAGCCTCCCCTTTCGGTTCGGCTGCCTTTTCAATGTTGCTTCTATCATTTATTTACTTGTTTGAAATTTTCACTGGAGGTTATTCCTCATATGCCCCGCTGAATCTCTGTATAATAATTGCCGCCTGTGCGCGGTTTGTATTTCCCTGCGGGTTCAGGTTTCCGTTATCCCCTTTGATCAGGCCTTTTGCCACTGCCCATTTCACTGCGTCTTCTGCAAATCCGCTGACTTTATCTGCATCGGGGAAATCTGACAGGTCATCAGAAGCTTTCACATCATATCCTTCCGATTTTGCATAACGGTACAGAATCGTCGCAATCTGTTCTCTGGTGATATTGTCCGCCGGACCGAATGTTCCTGTAGCTGTATATCCTGTAATAATTTCATTATCATTTGCCCAGATTACGGCGTCAGCGAACCAGTCATTTTCAGTCACATCCGGGAATCTGCTTTCAAATTTTACTTCCGGTTCCCCGGCGATACGATACAGGATGACTGCAAACTGCGCTCTTGCCAGCGTGTCAGCCGGCCCAAATGTATTATTTCCATATCCGCTCATCACCTCATTGACATATGCCCAGTTGGCTGCATCGTAAAACCAGTCATTGTTCTTCACATCATTGTAGATTTTATCTACTCCGTATACCGTAATCTTGATGCCTGCAGTCTTGTCACCTGCCTTTGCCGTAATCGTAGCTTCGCCCGGCCACAGAGCTTTGATCTTTCCGTTTGCATCAACGGTAAGAACTTCGTCATCAGAGCTTGACCACTCTACCTTATCCGCATCATCTGCATCTGCCGGATTCACGGTCACTGCAAGCTCTTTCTCTTCTTTAATAATAAGGCTGTCTGTATCTGCTTTAATGCTGATAGATTCTACCGTTTTTTGCTCTTTTACCAGCTTCGCATCTGCCCAGTCCGCATGATCCGAATAATTGTTCTCACCCTCTTCCACAACAAGAATCAATTTCTCCGCTGTCTCATCCAGAGACAGCTTGACCTGTTTCTGCGGGGTATCATATGTCATGACTCCGCTGTCAAATGCCGGTTCTCCGTCTTCATTATTTATGTACACCTTAAACGTCAGGTTCGCATAATATCCGTCCGGATTCTGGGAATAATCTACACCGACATAACTCTCGAATCCTGTATAGCCTGCATCTTTAATATCATACACAATTCTGGATGATGCATGAGTTCCGATTCCTTTTTTGTATACAACCGGGTTCTGCTGTTCGTCTGTCAGTGCAATTGCACCTCCGTTTGAGGCGGCATCCCTGTTGACTGAACCATATCCGGCATCCGCACTCTCCCATTCCATATCCGAAAGATAGGTCGTGCCTTCTCGTGCATCCTCTTTCAGGTACTGCACTCCGGAATCAATAAATGTCGCATCTCCTCCGTTCTCTCCCTGTGAATCCAGCACGATCTGGATTTTGTCTCCTGCGGTTACTTCACATATCGTATACATACGGACAGCAGAGCCTTCATTCAGTGTCTTTTTCTCACTATCTGACGGCCAGATTTTTTCTCCGTTTTTCTGTATCCAAAGATCCACGCCGCCCCACTGACCCTGATATTTTTCTGCAAAAACAGTCAGTGCGACACTTCCGTCCTCCGGAACCACAAAGGTCCTTACCGCATTGCGGTCAGATGCCGGGTGCATATATCGCGGTCCTGCATACAGCCATCCACTTCCTCCGCTCCATGCATATTCTCCTGCGATAAATCCTCCTTCACTGTCATCCAGATCCGTTATTTCTTTGCTGCTTCTGTCCATCACCTGATAAAACCAGCCGTTTGCACCGTTCACGCCGGGAACAAAACTATCCCAGGCTTCATATACAGGATTTCTGTTTTCTTCGTTTATTTTCAGCAGGTATTGTTTAATACCATTGCCGTCCGGAGATGTAACTTCTATTGTAATCGTATTATGTTCATCCGGCACAGCCTTGATATATGCCATATCTTCCAACGTTCCTGCATCTGAAATATCCGCCATTTCTCCGTTAACTGTAACTGTAGAATCCGTGTTCGCCGGAAATGCCTTGATCCAGAATTCTTTTTCATTTCCGGATAATGTCAGGGTATATTCTGTCTGATACGGCGAAAATACAATATCCTGTCCTGCCACAAAAAGACCGGCAAGATTGTAATCGAGGACTGTATCTACCCCTTTATCTTTATAAATTTCAAACTCTTTTACAGAAGCCTTCGGTTCACTTCCTCCGCTTACTCCCTGAGTGGATTCTACCCTGGTAAATTCTACTTTGACATAGCGCACTCCTTCTGCTGTGAATTTGTCAAGCTCTTCATTCGCATGTGCCGTCTTGGAAGAAGTTGATTGTTCTTCCCATGCTTTTCCGTCGGCGGATGTATAAATGGTATATGTGCATCTTAAATAATCAAATTCTACGGCGATTCTGGCATTACGGATATCACACGCTTTCCCCAGATCGACCGTCAGTGCCTCCGGACTATCTTCCGTCACTTTATTTTTGCTTCTCCACAACGTCAGGACATCTCCATCAACTGCCTGTTCTGGTGTTGTTCCTTCATCTGTGCTTGTTGCAGAAACCGCGGCACCTTCTGCAAGATTTTCACGCAGCTCGCTCTCATCCGCACTGCCGCGCCCCTCCGTAACATAGGGCGATAACCAGCATGGTATTGCTTTATTCGATTCATTCTCACTTATCGCTAAAAGTGTCAGCATCTTTACACCGGAAATATCCACATCTATCTCAGATACTCCTGTCGTTACCGGTTCACTGACATAAAGCAGAGATCCGTCCCCGTACACCTTAAATGTGACGCCTGTGTTTGTTGCATCCGGATTTTTCAATCCGACCTTTCCTGTGAGCCGTTGATAATTTCCCTTCAAATCATACTGAACCGGTGCGGCATTTTTTACTTCCAGACTGCTGCCATATTCCTGTCCGTTCATTGTAACCGTTCCTTTTGTAACTGACGGTGCGTCCTCCCCCGGAACAGTCTCTTCTTTTTCCGCCAGATACATGGATTTCTGGTCGATTGGAATTCCCTGTGCGATTTCTTCATAGGGAACTCATTTTGCTTCCAGGGCATGCGATGTAATCTCGATCGATGCCGTTTCCAGGCCGTCTGCCTTTGCCGTAACCGTAATTGTTCCTGCCTCTTTGCTTGCTTCTACGTAAATCCCTGTCATTCCTGCACTTGCCTGAACCGGATTTGCCCCGACTCTCTGGTCGCCGTCACCTACAATACTTGCATCTCCTTCCACAGAAAATGTAAGGAGGTTATCTGCACTCTGGCATACATTTCCATCCTCATCCACTATCGTTGCATATACCATCACCTTATCAGATCCATCCGCAGTCAGGCTCATTCCACGGTCATCCGCCTCAAGCAGAATCTTTGCCGGTTCCTTAGCCGTATGTACTTCCTGCTCCGCAATCACATTTCCCTGGCTGTCATATCCTTCCGCTTTCAGATAAGAACCTGATGTATACGGGACATTTTCAAAGAAGAACGGCGGATGTTCCAGATTTCCTGCTGTTTTCTCCTGTATCGGTGAATGTTCCTGCGACCACAGCGTCTTCCCGGACGCGTTAAGCACACTCAATTTTACTTTTTCCGCATTGCTGTATACATAAATTTCCCTTGAAGTATCTGTTCCCACTGTCTGCCCGTCTGACTTGTCCATCACGGGCGCAGTCTCACTCCAACTGCTGGCAATGAACAGGAGCGGACTCGTTTCCACATCCTGGGATTCCAGATATTCATCGGTCTCTGCCGGACGCTGGCTTGCAAATGCATAATAAGCATACTTCGGAATCCTCATCAGATCCCATATCCCGCACGGAGACATAGTATCATGGTATCCTCGGTTGTGATCAATTCCTATCCACATGATTACTCCCGCAAATCTGTGATTGCTGTCAATATAATTCTGAATTCCTTCTGATAACGAAACCGCACCTGTTCCGTTAAAGGTATATCCGTTCCACAATCTATTATTTGCCTGAGCTGCCATTCTTGCCTCACCGCCCGGATAAAAACCGGCTGTCCCACGCTCCACGCGGCAGGAAATCCTCAGGCTGCGGATGGTGGGCCGTCCTGACAATATTAAATCCTGCCGATTTATAATTGATGGCATCTCTTCTCTGCAAAGAGGACGATGCCGCATATCCGATATAGGGATATTCCTGATGGCGGTTAACACCTGAAAGAAACCCGGCATGCTCTCCATTTATCATAATTCCGTTTTCCGCATCCATTGTAATCTTCCGGATTCCGATGGATGTTTCTTCACGATCCACTTCCTCCCCGTCCACAAATACTCTGGATACAAGCGTGTGCATATAAGGGTCATCCAGACTCCACAGATGTGGGCTTGTAACCTCAATGGTCTGATAAATACTCTCTGCCGACTCAGACTGAAGTGTAGTTTCATTCTGAGCTGTCCCTACGATTTTTCCCTCTTTATTTTTAATCTCGCTTAGTACTGTGATGTTTTTCCCCTGAGGTGTCTCATTCCGTACATGAGTTTTAATATCTACAACCGCTCTTGCCGCACTGACCTCCGGATAGTCCACCAGAATCCCTCCGCCTGCCGTTTCATCTTCATACAGCTCATCCGTAATATGAACCGTATTGACCGAATGCAGCCACACATTTCGATAAATACCTCCGAAATACGTAAAATCAAGCTGGCTCTGCGGTTTTCCCGGAGGAACCGTCTCATTGTCACTGTTATCCGTCAGCACTGTTATGACATTTTTCGCACCGTCACAATGAACATAATCCGTAATATCCAGTACAAACGGAAGATAACCTCCATACTGTGTGTTCTCCACCGTCTTTGCCGCCATATGTCCCTGGAGATGCTGACCGTTTACCCATACATCCGTCACACCCATAACAGCTTCAAACTCGATATATAATTTCTTGTTTTTGTACGATTCTGAGAGGTAGAAATGCTTTCGATACATAGCCGGTCCCTGGTAATTATCCCCGCCGCTGTTATTGTAGCTTTCCTCTCTGACCGTGTGCGGCAAATCAACATTTTCCCATCGTTCAAGCTCTGACATATCATAGTCAACATCGATGGCTTCCGGGATATTCTGCCGCACGAATTTCCATCCCTGATTAAAATTCAGTTTCTCTCTGCCTTCCTCCGCTTCAATCTGAACAACAGAAACCTCTTCCCCGGCAGAAACCACATTTCCCGTGACAGGGATATATCCTGCGATCATCGATACAGCCAAAAATAATGACAGAAAATGCTTTCCTGTCCTTTTTCTTTTCTTCATCATCCTTCTCCTTTTTTACAAACTTTGTCGTCTATCATTTTATCACTTAACAATGATTATGTCTTTTGAATTATCAATCAATTTTGTTCAAAATTTTATAGTATCTGATACTTTAAATTCAACCGGATAAATACGTAGAAATCCCGGCTATCTGAAAATCAAATTCAAAATAGCCGGGATGACCATGCTGTGCCCTGTCCGCCGACACCACTCAGAGAAGCGGTGTCATGTAAAGCGGCAGAAAAACGATTCCTTCTTCTTCTTTCAAGTCGCCGGTATGCAAAACATATGGGATATAAGTCTGCTCTGCATACTTTTTTGTAAATTTTCGGAGAGATGTTAATGTATAATTTTTACCGGACTTGACCTCGATAGGAGAAATATTGTGTCTGCTGCTGATTTTACTTCTGGCGATCAGAAAGTCGATTTCCATACGTGATTCACTGTCATCACGGGAAGGATTCGAGTAGAAATACAGCTTATGTCCGCTCGCCGCAAGCATCTGTGCAACAATATTTTCCACGATCATTCCCTTGTTTACTTCCAGCTTATCGAACAGCAGTTTTTTATATATTTCTTCGCTGACAATCCCGTTTTCATCGAATGCATGACTGATCAGCAGACCTGTGTCACCCATGTAGCACTTTAATGTAAGACGATCCATATTCAGCTTCAGACCAACGGTTGGTTCCGTAGAATTGTAACAGATATTCGCGATCATTGCATCATCCAGCCAGAACAGGGCATCTTCATACTCGCGGAAACGTGCCTCCTTTTTCAACGATGACAGTTTAAATCTTTTTTCATGTTTCTGAAGCTGTGCAGGAATTTCATCAAAAATACTTTCAACCTTCATCTCGTAACCCTCTGCATGTTTGATAATATCCGCACGGTAGAGTGTAAGAATATCCCGCTTAATCCTGTCTACCTTATCAAAATCTCTCGTCCGGACGTATTCTTGTACAGCCTGAGGCATACCTCCGATAATCATGTACTGCCGAAAATAATCCATTGCTTTTCTATGCATAACCTGACCCATTGGTTTTTTCATCTCATAACATTTTCTGATTATATCCATAAGCGTTTCGTTTTCCATTGCCCAAAGGAATTCCTCAAAATCCATTGGATGCATTTTAATATGACGTTCCTCAGATGGAATCACGATGTCCCTGACATTCTTTTTAATCGACATCAGAGAACCGGTCTCCATATAATCATACCTGCCATCTGCAACGAGATACTTTATGGCCGCCCGGGCTTTGGGAAATAGTTGGACTTCATCAAAAATAATCAAAGATTCATGCTCATGCAATTTTACGTTGTAATAACCGGACAGGTACATAAAGAGAGTGTCCAGGTCATTCAGGTAATGGATGAACAGATCTTTCACATCCTCATCAGCCCTGTTGAAGTCAATCAGAATGTATGTCTTATACTCAGCTTTTGCAAACGCTTCCGCAATATAACTTTTACCGACACGGCGTGCTCCGTCAATCAAAAGGGCTGTTTTTCCCGCCCCATCCTTTTTCCACTTTTCAAGATCGGCATAAATTTTTCTTTTCATAAGGCACTCCTTTCACAAAATCAAGATTTTCAGCAACCTTTTTATCACGTAATCAAGATTTTTGATACTATCATTTTATCACGTAATCAAGATTTTTGATACTATCATTTTATCACGTAATCAAGATTTTATACGCCTTATCTTATACCGGACAAAAATGCGCCGGCATCCGCCGGTGCATCCGGGAAACCTTCCAGGTTATCAGAAGCTGTCACATCATATCCTTCTGATTTTGCATAACGGTACAGAATTGCCGCGATCTGTTCCCTTGTGATATTATCTGCCGATCCAAACCTTCCTGTTGCCGTATATCCTGTGATGATCGTGTTATCATTTGCCCAGATTACTGCATCTGCGAACCAGTCATTTTCAGTCACATCCGGGAATCTGTTTTCAAATTCCACTTCCGGCCCGCCCGCGATACGGTACAGAATAACTGCAAACTGTGCCCTTGCCAGTGTGTCCGATGCTCCGAATATACCGTTGCCGTAACCGCTCATGACATCATTGATATAGGTCCAGTTTGATGCGTCATAATACCAGTCGCCTTTGTTTACATCATCGTAAATCTTTTCAACACCATATACTGTCACCTTAATGTCTGCACTCTTATCACCTGCTTTCGCAGTCACAACCGCCTCGCCCGGCCACAATGCTTTGATATTGCCGTCCGCATCTACGGTAAGCACCTTTTCATCGGAGGAGGTTCATGCAACCTCATCTGCCCCGTCCGCATCCGCCGGTGTCACGATAACCTTCAATTGATTCTTCTTTCCTATTATCATGTTTGCTGAATCTGCATTGAAGGATACCGACTGTACAGGATTTTCCGGATTTTCTGTTTCTTTCTCCAATGCCGCCTCTGCATCTTCAAGAGCATTCAAAGCCTCATCGACCGCTTTCTGGGAGGAATGTTTATCCGCAAGAACTGCATTTGCATTATCCAGTGCTTTTGTAAGCGCGGCCACGGATTCTTCCGTATATTCCCCTGTATCTATAGCTGACACTCTGTCTGCTGCCTCCTGCAGTTTTGTAAAATCAGCAGCCTCTCTCACCGTCAGATTATCCACATAACCGTTTCCTCCGGATACCCATGTGTAAATCTTTACCGTCTTTGTGTCTGCCCCGGTCGTAAACTTCATTTCAAAATCTGTCCACTCTGTCACTCCCGAAACCACGGAATATGCCAGTTTGCTTTCATTATCCGTTGTGTCTGTATAATCACTGTCCGGTGACAGAACCGCATAGATTTCTTTTCCGTCAACCTTTGCACCGATCCAGAAATGTGCACCCTCTCCCGGTTTTGCAGTTCCGGTTAATATATACTCTGTATTCGGGGAAACCATAATATACTGACTGATTCCATTTCCGTTTTCCACACAGTACTGTAACCCTTCCGGGGCATCAGTATTTCCAATTGATGCCGCACTGTCAGTATTCCAGGCGACCAGTCCTTTTTCAAAGCCTCCATTGATCAGCAGAGTATCTTTTGCCCCAAGGTCTTCCAATGTCCAGTCACTATAATTCCTGAGTGCGATCCTTTTATCTGTTCCAAATTCGACCGGGAGCCATACATAACGGGAATCACTCAGCTCCCCGCCGTTTACCCCTGAATAATACCAACGGTCTCCCATGTAAATGTATTTGCCTTTCTCCGCATCCACAGGAATGACACAGGTACTCTGCGTGTCAAATGTCGTGCCTGATGTATCTCCGATACACGGGTCGCCTTTCGTCGTCCACGGACCAAGCGGTGTATCGGCTACAGCATACTGTGCCTGATTCGGATACCATCCGGTACATCCGGAGGTTATCGTATAATATGTCCCGTCATACAGGAACATTGCCGAAGCCTCTCTTGACTGGTTAATGAAGTTTCTTGTGTAATCCACGCCTTCCACAGCCACATCCGGGTCTGTGCCAGGTCCGGTATAATCGGCATTCAGCTTTCCGACATAGGTGGTCCTGTTCATCTCGCTGGAGTAACTGATATATGCAGTACCGTCCGTATCCACAAACAGATTCATGTCACGCACCGCTCCCGGATGATCCTCCAAAGCTTCATAGTCCGCTTTCTCGCTATAGTATAAATCATAGGTACCGAGCAATTTAAACGGTCCGTAAGGGGTGTCGGAAAGCCGGCCTTCGTAATCACCGTACAACGTTTTAAAATATTCATCCTCAGTGAATATGGAAAGATTTGTCCCGTTTTTACCATATTCTTCGTCAGAGACCGGAATACTTCTAAATACAATTCCTTCATCAGTCCAATTATACAAATCTTCCGATGTATACAGATGAATTCCTGTTACCGGACGGTAGCCTCTGCTTCTGTCTTCACCATACCAGTAATATTTTGTCACGCCATCCACCGTAAGTTTCTGAACCTGACCTCCATGTGCCTGGATTCTGTTTCCATTGTTATCAAACTGGGGTGCTCCTGTGGTTCCCGTAAAAGAAGCTCTCTTCCCATGCTCCACCAGCCTGTACAGCCTGCAAGAATCTGATGCTCACCTGCCGGAAGCGTCAGTTTATAAGTAATATCCGCACCTGAATGTGCCCACCAGCCGCCCTGGTAGGGATTGAAAAGGTCTGACTGTCCGTATCCGGTCATGTCGACAGAATCTCCCGATGCCCCCACAGAGCTCGAATAGCCCCAGTTGTTTGTACCCGTCTTTTTCTGATCAGCCGCATCCGCATTCAGAAGATCCGCGCCGAGGGCAACCGCATTCTTCCATGTTTCAGACTGTGTATTGTTACAATCGATCATATATTCCAGATTTTCAGGAATAATCTGCACTTCCGCCACTGCCTGTATGTCACTATTTTCTATCGTGCCCGTTACCGTCACACATTTAAACGGGTCAGCGTCAAATTCTACTCCCTCCAGATTCCATGCCACAGGCTCTTCTGAGACTCCTGTTTCTGTCGTAACGGTTACTTTTTCCGGCAATTCCGGTGTCTGCCCCGGATGAACTGCCGCTGTTACTTTCTCCGGCTCTGCCGCCAGCACGGTACGGGATGATGTCGGCAATGCAATTCCAGTAACTATAAGCACTGCAGCCGTCGCTGCCGCAATTATTCTTTTTCCCTTTCGCATATACATTCCTCCTGCCCAAAACAATGGATATCTATGTAAAATATTGCTATCGTCTGTAATAATATCACACTTTTTTTGTTTGTTCTTTACAATTATCACTCAACTTTGTTCGATTTTTTATCATAAGTTACAGTTTACACTTGCAACGTGGATATTACGTGGATGTATGTGTTGTCTATGACCGCACCGCTGGCGGTAAGATTCAAAAGGAAATCGACTTCCTGGTAAATGATGCGGATAAGAAAATCCATATCCAGCCCGCTTTCAGGGAGCACTCATGCAAGAGGCAGCCTCATGAGTCTGTGCCAGTCCTGCCATACAAAAATAAACCATGACCTTGGGGACAAATAAAAGAGGTCATCCCCAAAGTGTAGGAACGACCTCTCGCGACCGTATTACGGCTGAATGTCGAACATCGCCATCAGCCTTTTGAATGTGTCTTGTCCGTCCAGACAGGTATCTGTCAGATAGCCTTTTTCCATTTCCCACTCAGAGAGCCCACGGTAATAGAACATCTTTTTGAAATCCTCAATGATAAACGGTACGATGCCGAACCGCAGGCATTCTTTCAGTGCGATCAGCCGACCAACTCTGCCGTTGCCGTCCTGGAATGGATGGATGCGCTCAAATTCGTAGTGGAAACGGATGATGTCGTTTATCGTAACGGCATTCAGCGATTCGTAATCGGAAAGCAGTGCTTTCACATGAGCGGGCACATCCTTCGGCTTTGCGGTTTCACGACCGCCGACAACGTTTGCGCGTTTTTTATAGTCACCAACGGCAAACCACGCAAGAGTCGAGTCCTTGGTGCTTTGCTTCAGGATGCGGTGCAGCTCCTTGATGATATCCTCGGTCAGCGGTTCTTCCGCATGGTCAATCACATAGTCAATGGCACGGAAATGATTAACTGTCTCGATAATATCATCGACAGGAATCCCTTCCCCGGCATCTACGGTATTCGTTTCAAAAATCAGTCTGGTTTGATCCTCGCTGAGCTTGCTGCCCTCAATGTGGTTGGAATTGTAGGTCATACGCACCTGCAGCTCATGGTACAGGCCACCCGGCATACGGATGCTCTTTTCATCCCGCAGCGTTTGCAGCAAGACGTTGTCCGTAATACTCCGGCAGAGTTCTTCCGGCTTGCAGTCCAGAAACGCAGCAATTTTCGACAGCACGCGGTCTGCGATCTTCTCGCCGCGACCAATTTTTGCAATCGTTCGGGAAGAAATACCAAGCTCCTCTGTAAGTGCAGTCTTTGTAAGCCCTCTGTCGTTCAACTTCTGTATAAGTCCTTCATAAGAAATCATGATGCTCACCTCTTTCCTTTACTTATTATAGCCATTTTTATTTAAAATGTAAAGGCACGGCGATAAAAAAGTAAAGGTAGGGACGGTCAAATCTCTACGACCCTCTCGGTCGGGCAACGACCCGGCGGCAGAAAACTTGAAGTGCTGGATATTCCCAAAATCGAGGGGGTTGAAATGCCGAAGCCCCATGATCTTCTCTCTGCCGGGCGGCGGAATGGCAGCGTCCTACAGCGGCAGGAGTTTCTATCAACCGTGAGGTTCTTATTATGTTCGGGTGCGAACTAATGTCATGACATTGGATGTTAAACAGTAACTGTCAGAAAAGAGGCAGCCCCCTTTTCAGGTGACTGCCTCCAACACATTACTTTCAACTATACACTTTTAATTTCGGTTCTTAAGACACTATTTCGGTTTATTTCTCCTCGCCTGCGGATTCTGAAGCTTCCGTACATCCGATATATCGGCTGATAATTGTTGCACATACCGCTCTGTTTGTATTCCCCTGCGGCAGCAGCATTCTGGTCTGTCCGTCACCGGTGATAATACCTCTGTCAGTACACCATTTCATTGCATCTTTTGCAAACACACTAACCTTCCCTGCATCCGGGAAATCATCCAGCTCTTTTTCGGCTGACACATCGTACTTTTTGTACTTTGCGTACCGATACATCATAACCGCCATCTGCTCACGGGTAATCTTATCCGAAGGGCCGAACATTCCGGTATCTGTATAACCGGTCACAATGCCTGTGCCGGCAGCCCATGAAACTGCGTCTGTATACCACGTTTCGCCCGGTACATCCGGAAATGTATCTTCATATTTCGTTGCCGGCGATCCTTCCATGCGGTAAAGAATCACTGCAAACTGTGCCCTTGCCAGATTTTCTGAAGGTCCAAAAACAGTCTCGCTTAATCCTGTCATCAGATTCTTTATATAAACATCACAGACATAATTATAAAACCAGTCATCATTCGCCACATCCGTAAACGGAAGTTCCGGATTTTCGGGATCCGGATTTGGATCCGGATCTGGATCAGGATCCGGATCTGGCCCCGGCTTCTGCGCTTCCAGATATTCTTTTGAAAGTTCAAGAATCTGTGTACGCATGCGGTTTGCCTCGCTGATGGCAAGCAAGCGGTCCTCTTCCGTCGCCGGTACGGCACTTCCGTAACCATTATTCCCCTTTGCCGGACGTTCCAGAGATTTCACAAGTGCATCCACTTTATCACTCAATTCCTGTGAACATGACATCAGATATTTTGCCTTATTAATATCCCTGATGCCTTTTTTCATCATTTCATAACGCGGCGTGCTGTAGAAATAATCAGAATTTTCACTGCTGTCCTTTTCCACAGGATAAATAAACCAGCCGTCGCCCGGCTCCCAGTATTTATACGTCACATCTGTAAGGGGATCTTCTACCCAGTTGTCCCACGCCCAGCGCATGTAACCGTCCATCCCCAAGCTCATACTGTACCACATTACCCACATATTATCCGCGGGCTCGGAAATCGTAAAGTTACTCGGATAATCTCCCGTGCAGGTATAGAGCGTCGTCGTCAGTCCCAGTGCTTTTCTGTGGGAGGTGAGTGCCTGCATCTGTGCTACATCCGTTATATTGCCCTGGTTGATAGAGATATCATCAATCCGGTCTGTAAAATCATAATATTCCGGTGCCGCATAATTCAGAGCTGATGAAATCTTAAAATGCTTTCCCTCACTGTTTGTCACAGACTCAATCAATGCTACAGCAGGATTCAGCTGCTCAAGGCTTCTCTCATCCATGGAAATATACGTCATATCGAACCAGCCTTTTTCCTCGGAATGTTCCAGGAAATCATTCAAAAATATTGTCCATATTTCCGTCCATTCCGTACTGCCCGGCGTATATGAACGTGTGACGGTCTGCGCTGATGCCTCATCGTACCAGGCAACCTGATTATTCCACGGAACAATACTGTAGCACTTAATCTGACCGATTCCTTCCTCAGGATTAAGTACACCACATGAAATCTGGAAGTTGATCCATGCATCATACCATGTATAATCAAATTCCATAGTTCCGTCAGCTTTTTTCGTCCATTTCACCATAGACGGGTCAGAATAGTAGGACTGATGATTCCAGGCCTCTTCCACGATATTTGCAACCACATCATGCCCGCCCATTGACTCATATTCTTTCATGGAGGCACGCATGTATTTGAAATGCTCTTCTGTAAAATAGTCTTCTTCAGCTACGCCATAATAATTTGCCACAGAAAACGGATGCTGCCAGACCTGAATCTGCGTTCCTGTTTCTGCTGCCCCCGGCTGAAGCAAATCCAGCACCTCAAACTGATAGGAGAAGATCTGAGATGTTTCCAGTTCATCCGCCGTCAGAGTGATCGTCCCTTTGTAAATTCCCGGTTTTGCATCCTCCGGTATCGTGATGGAAATCCAGGCTGACTGTACGGTATTCGGTTCGATATCAGTCGCTCCGTTCTTATAAATCACATCCGGAAATGCTTTGGCCGGAGCCGACGGATTACCTCTGCCGATATTGGCATTTACATCTTTGAGCCAGCGTATCTCAACATATTCAGAACTGATAGTGCCGTTTTCATCTGAAAAATCACTCGCCGCAAGTTTAACATTGTGTACGGTCTCATCACCGGATAATGTGACGATTTTTGAAACCAGTTCATCTCCCCGCCATGCAATATCCTCCCATGATGTGTTCTGCACCGCCTCCTGCACCAGACTGTCGTAATCCTCCTGTGTTGTCTGTTCATCCACAGAGCCGACATATGCGTCCAGAATTTCTACTTGTGGCAGCTCGCCGTGATAAACCGTAACAGAATCCAGCTGCATAGCTTTTGTATTGGTTTCTGCCTGCTTTACTACCTTAAGTACATGCTCACCGTCCGGCAGGTCTGTCTTTTCAAACAGCTTCTGTTTATGGACAGTAGAACCTGATTCCTGATTTGAATGCATTTCCCCGACTTTCACGTCGTCAATATACACATCACAGTTTGCATGTGCAGTATTAATGCTTCCGTGCAGTTCAATTCCTGTCCCGATAAAACGCATTGTATAATAATCTCCTGTTCCCTCTTCACCGCTGATACTGTAGTAATCAGTGCCATCATAAAACAAATCAGGATATCCTGACTCCGCATACCAGTGTTCCGACGGCTCATACTGGATTTTAAATAATTCATTACTCCATGTCCTGGCTGAGTCATCGATTGTCATAGTGTACACTGTTCCTTCAGCAGCTTCTGTCTCCGAAGCCGGAGCTGACGGAATCACCATTGACGATACCATCATGGCAGACAAAACTGCCGCAAACAACCTTTTCATTTTTCGCTGCTTCATTCCTTTTCCCTCCCGTGTCTCAGATACACGCTTTCCTGCCCGCCGCTGCCGACGATGCAAATGTTTTTTAATAGCATCCGCCGTTACCGGGAAACACCTTTTTCCGTCTGCCATTCCAGCCGGTGCAGATGTCCTTCCGTATTCATCCCGGCAAATCCATTCTGTCTGAGTGCCTCATAAACCACGATTGCCACCGAATTCGACAGGTTCAGGGAACGGATGTCCCCGATCATCGGAATCCGGATACAGTTCTCTTTATGCTCTACAAGAATTTCCTCCGGAATCCCTGCACTTTCCTTCCCGAACATGATGTAACAGTCCGGTTCAAATGCCGCTTCAGTATATACCTTTGGCGCCTTTGTCGTTGCCATATAAATCTTCGCCCCGGGATTCTTCTCCAGAAAATCCTCATAATCGCTGTATGTAACCACATCCAGGTCTTTCCAGTAGTCAAGACCTGCCCGTTTCAGCGATTTCTCGTCCATCTTAAATCCCAGCGGCTCTATCAGATGCAGACGGCTTCCCGTTGCCACACAGGTCCTTCCGATATTCCCCGTATTTGCCGGAATCTCCGGCTCATGAAGAACAATATTTAACATTGCCTAATCTCCTTTTATGCGTTTCTGCGCCATATTCCAAACCGACTTTTGTCAGTTCTTGTTTTTCTCATTATTGCTCTGTTACATTCAGCTTCTGGATGAATCGTTCCAGCCTCTCAAGAGCTGCCTTCAGGTCTTCCAGAGAATACGCATAGGAAATCCTGAGAAAGCCTTCACCGCAGTCTCCGAATGCCGTCCCCGGAACAACTGCCACTTTTTCTTCCATCAAAAGTTTTGTCGCAAATTCATCCGAAGTCATCCCAAACTTTTTGATGCTTGGAAATACATAAAATGCTCCGAATGGTTCAAAGCAGTCCAGCCCCATCCGTTTAAATTCATGCATAAGAAATCTTCTTCTCTGGTTATAGGCATTACGCATCTCCTGTACATCCTCTTCACAGTTCCGCAGACCTTCCAGCGCCGCATACTGGCTGTTAGTCGGTGCACACATGATTGCGTACTGATGCAGTTTTATCATCTGAGTCAGGATAAGCTCCGGTCCGCAGCAATATCCAAGCCGCCACCCGGTCATCGCAAATCCTTTGGAAAATCCATTGATTACAATTGTTCTGTCACGCATGCCGGGAAGGGACGCAATAGATACATGGTCGCCCTTGTAGCTTAATTCTGAATAAATCTCATCGGAAATGACATACAGGTCATGCTCCAAAACAAACTCCGCAATCGGCTCCAGATCTTCCTTTGTCATAATGGAACCGGTCGGATTATTCGGGAACGGCATGATCAGTATCTTTGATTTTTCCGTAACCTTCGATTCCAGGTCTTCTACGGTCAGTTTAAATTCATTTTCATTTTTCAGCTCTACGATCACCGGAACACCGTCTGCCATAACAGTACACGGCAGATAAGAAACGTAACTCGGCTGCGGGATCAATACTTCTTCTCCCGGCTCAAGCATACAGCGCAGTGCCACGTCAATGGCCTCACTTCCGCCCACTGTCACCATCGTCTCTGTTTTCGGACTATAGGACACATGGATCTTCCGCTCGAGATATCTGCATATTTCCGTACGCAGTTCCATAAGGCCGGCATTCGATGTATAAAATGTCCGTCCACGTTCCAGTGAAAAAATACCTTCCTCCCGGATTCTCCAGGGAGTATCAAAATCAGGTTCGCCCACACCGAGAGAGATTACCCCTTCCATTTCATTTGCCACGTCAAAGAATTTCCGGATCCCGGATGGCGCGATTCCTGTGATTTTTTTTGACAACGGATTTCTCATCACGGTGTCACCAGCATCCTTTCTGATTCTTTCTTAGGCACCATAATTGTTCCGTGGTCTTTGTATTTTTTCAAAATAAAAAATGTTGCCGTACTGATAACAGAATCAACGGTAGAAAGCTTTTCCGTCACAAAACGGGATACTTCTTTCAGCGTTTTGCCTTCCAATGTAATAAGCAGGTCATATCCGCCCGAAATCAGATAAACCGCGGACACTTCCGGATAATTATAAATCCGTTCTGCAACCCGGTCAAAACCCTGGCTTCTCTGTGGAGTCACGCGGACTTCAATCAAAGCAGTCACTTGTTCAACGCCTGTCTTATCCCAGTCGATCAAAGTATGGTATCCACAGATAATCTTCTCTTTTTCCATATCCGCTATTTCATTCGCCACCCACGCTTCGTCTGTTCCGAGAAGAACAGCCAGCTCGCTCAGATTCACGCGGCTGTTCTTTTCCAGATAACGTAAAATTTCTTTTCTCAATGTTCCGTTCTTTTCCATGATGAATACTCCTCCCATCTTTTTTTCATATATTTTATTTAAGCTTTTTATTTCTCTTATTCATCGCTGTCAGTTCAGGACCGCATCTGCTCGCTGTACCAGCGCATCAGTTCATCCTGCGCAGGTCTGTCCAGATATCTTTCTTCTTCTCCGCTTGTGATTACCCGTGCATTCCCTGCAGTGGCAACCCCAAGCCTCGTGGCTCGTGTCCCCACCGCCTCCAATGCATCCACAAGTGCATTTCCGTCCGACGATGCGAGAAGAGCGCAGCCTGCCGATGTCATCATATACGGATTCAGCCGGTAAAATTCACATAATTCCACGGTCTCCTGGCAGATATTCATCTTCGACAGATCCACATGCATTCCGATTCCCGAAGCCTCCGCCAGTTCCCACAACGCAGCAAAAATCCCGCCGGATTGTACCTGATGGACCGCAGTGATGTTATACCTTTCAGCCATATCGCCGATATCCGGAAAAACAAGAAATATGTTCTTTTCCTTCATCTGACGCAGAAATGCCGGAACAAACCTCTGTCCCAGTTCTTCCTCTCTCTCATCCAGGATACGCAGCGTCCCTTCCAGACCTGTATAGCCGCAAAGCACAAGATCCTGCCCAGCTGCCGCGCCTCCTGCCCCCGGAATGCTGAATCCATCCTTGTTTGCATGGATCACTCCGTAAGCTGTCGCATGCACCATTGCCCGGCATACCGCAGGATTGACTTCCGCATTTATCTGCATGATGGCAGCATGCAGTTCTTCGGAAATTTCTTCCATGCATGAAATCATTTCTTTTATCTGCACTTCCTCGACTGTCTCCGGCAATGTTAAGGAGATGGATACCCCTGCCACCTCTGCACCTCGTAAGCGCAGGTCATTGACCGCACGGATAATGCCGTACGTCCCTGTGCAGACGCTGTCACCGGATACAGAAGCTGCTGCAGTTATCACTGCATCGGTTTCTGACACCCGCATTGCCGTACAACACTCTTCTATCGAAGGCCTGAACAGAAATTTCTCCTGTGCACCGTCCCGGTTCTTATTCAATTGTTTTAATATTGACCGTTTCCAGACTGTCTGCGGCAGGTTTCCGACTCTCATCTTTAAATTCCCCTTTATCAAGATTCGCCCGCGTTTCACAGCTTCACATATAATCCCATGTCATTTGACAGGTACGCCCGCGGCAGTTTTTTTGTATTATACCTGATCTGTTAAATCAAATACGGAATAATCATCGTTGCGATCATGGCAACAATGATTACCATAATAATAATGGAAATAATTCTTCTCGTCTTTCTGTCAAAAAAATTCATAATTTCACATCTCTTTCTTAATAATGCTCTCAAGAATGTAATCAGTGTCATTTTATTCTATACTTTTTACTCTCTTTTTGCAAGAATTACTTCCCTTATGCCTCAGCCCCGGAAACATCGATGACCCGGGCCTGATTTGTCAGGGGACTTCGGTTCAGATAATCGAATAATAACAGTTTTCCGCCGATCCGTTCCAGATGAGTCATCTTCCTCATCTGCCGTTTATCATATGCTTCATACCCTATAAGATAACGGTGAGTTTTCTCTTCCGCATCATAAAATGCCGCAGCTTCTTCCTTTGTCACAGTAAGCTCCCCGGCAAATTCCGGACGGTTTTTCACATTTTCCCGCAGATACAGATCAAGCGTCAGCATCCTGCGGTACAGCCCCGTACGTTTACTGTCATGCTCCTTCGCAAATGCAGACAAAATCTCATATCTGGAAATCCTCGTGTGATTAATACCTGAAAGCCCGTTTTTCTCATAATATTCACTTAATGCTTCAAACATTTTAAATGCATTCGGAAATGCCTGTTCCAGTATTTCCAGTGTGTTCTCAAACTGACGGCTGTTGTAATAGACTTCCACCATTTCTTCCACGCCTTTCAGTCGGATTATATCACTATATGAAAGCCATTTCGTAGAAAGCACCTCATATGGCGGCCGGTCCTGGCAGACAAGCTCATACTCGTTCATCATTTCCTGCATATAGGAGCCCTTCAGCACTTTTAAGAATCCAAGCTGTAGCTGCTCCGGGCGCAGGGCATATACGTCACAGAAGGATTTCCGGAAGCTTTCATAGTCCTCAAACGGCAGACCCGCGATCAGATCCAGATGTTGGTGAACATTTCCTCCTGCTCTGATTCGCCCGACCACATCTCTGACCTGATCGAATCTCATCGTCCGCCGTATTTCCCGGATTGTCTGTGGATTAGTAGACTGCACGCCGATTTCCAATTGTATCAGACCTGGCCTCAATGACCGGATCAGGCGTATCTCTTCTTCATTTAATAAATCTGCTGCCACTTCAAAATGAAAGTTTGTCTTTCCTTTATCATGCTCCGCCAGATAGGTCCAGACTGCAATTGCATGATCATGTCTGCAATTGAAGGTTCTGTCAACAAATTTTACCTGAGGTACTTCATAATCGATAAAAAACTGCAGTTCTCTTTTTACCAGTTCCAAATCCCGGAAACGGAGACATTTATCTATGGAAGACAGACAATAACTGCACGAAAACGGACATCCTCTGCTCGACTCATAGTAAATAATTTTGTTTCTGAAATGTTCCATTTCCTCATATACGAACGGAATACGGTTCAGATCCAATACCGGGCGCATAGGCATTTCCACCAGAGTATTTTGTTCCTGATTCCGATAGGTGATTCCGTCAATTCTGTCAAGCCCGCCGACATCGCCATGATAATATTTTAAAAGCTCTAAAAATGTTTCTTCTCCTTCTCCCCTCATAATCCCTTTAACCTGGGGATACTGAGTCAGCACATCCGCTGCATTGTAAGATACTTCCGGGCCGCCAAGCCAGATATCGGTTTCCGGAAGCACCTTTTTTATTTCCCTGACGATCTGCCCGACGTAGATTATATTCCACAGATAACAGGAAAAACAAAGTACATCCGGCTTCCTTCTGTAAATATCCATTAATATTTCATCAATCTGCTGATTTATCGTATACTCCGCTATTTCCACGGACTGCCTGTATTGTTCCGCAAAGGCCCGCAGACTGTATACTGCCAGATTAGAATGTATATATTTTGCATTAATTGCCGTAAGCAATACTTTCAAATTTGTCATTTTCATTTTTTTCTCCTGAAACATTGACTTTTTTTTAAAACTATTGTACAATGTGTACTCGTGCAGCCGGGGAGCTAGCGGTGCCTTGTACCTGTAATCCGCTATAACAGGGGTGATATTACGCAGAGGGTGCTGATTTGCAGAGTCTGCCCCCGGTAAGTGATGTTGAAAACTTGGGTCTCACGCGACGGGAATCTGTGAACCGTGTCAGGTCGGGAACGAAGCAGCACTAAGGAGAACCTTCCGGGTGTTGTGAGGCAGCCTGGGTTGAGTTAACTGCCGGGGTAACGTTTGTGGAGATGCATTCGAAGCGTAATGCACGTAAAAAATTTGCAAAGAAATATGCATTTCCGAAAGTTCGCAAAGATGAGGTATTAATTCCTCATCTTTTTTTCTTTCTGTTTTTCCCTCAGTTCTTTAAAAAACTGCTTCATCAGACTGCTGCATTCTTCGCCGAGCACCCCCGTCTCCTGCTCCACCTGATGATTAAACTGTTCTATATTCAGCAGATTCAAAATAGAGCCGGCGCACCCCGCTTTTGGATTCATACAGCCCATCACCACTTTTTTTATCCGCGCCTGTACAATTGCCCCGGCACACATCTGACATGGCTCCAGAGTTACATACATTGTACAGTTTTCCAGCCGCCAGTCATTCATTTTTTTACTCGCTTTTTTCATTGCAATCATCTCCGCGTGTGCAAGCGGATTTTTATCTGTTGTCCGGCGGTTATATCCCCGTCCGATAATCTTCCCTTCATAGACGATCACACAGCCGATAGGGACTTCCTCAAGAGCATATGCTTTTTTCGCCTGTCTGATGGCCTCTTTCATATATTTTTCATCCTGGCTTAACATTCCCGGATACCTCCCATATTTTCGATGATCTGCCCTGCGGTTCTTTTCACCGTCCATCCTGCATATATTTGAGTTTAGAAAAGACAAGACTGGAGGTCAATATGAACCCTGGTATCTATTATTTTTATGAATACATCCACAGCCGCCGGCTTAGAAATGTCGGATTTTTAAAATTTTCCGTCCGTTACGGAAAATACATCATCCGCTTATCTATAAAAGGTATCCCTGTCGCGACGCAGCAGAAGGTCAGCCTGTCAGCCATACTGTCAGAAAACAAATCCGTTTCTTCTTCAACTATCGGCGAACTCACCTGCGGGAATCAGAACATTTCCGCACAATTTCCGCTTCCTGAAACGCCTTCCTTACATGAAAGCACCGTCGGCAGCATCGTGGGATTTTTCCTGACGCTTCCGGGCGGAAACCTGATCATTTCAACTATTCCGGGCATTACTGTAAACGCAGATACTATCGCGGCACTGACCCGAAAAAAAATACCGGAAGACTTCTCTGATTCTGCAAAGTCGATTTCTTCCCCGGAAGTATCTTCCGATGCGGCAGCGAAGGCATCTCCCCCTGAGGTCTCTTCCGATGAGGAGAAAAAAGTTGTTTTCTCTGAGGATGGAGCAAACGCAGAAGCGCTCTCTGCAACAGCAGATTCTGACACAGAGACCTCTTCTGATGTGACGCCCGAAGCAGAACCTTCTCCCAAACCTCTGATGGAGGCAGAATCTCTGCCATACTGTGAAACTGCTGTTCCTGACAGTTCCGGGGATACTCCCGGGCGGGCAAAACCTGTACACTCCGGTCCTTGCGGAAACCTGAAGAAAATTCGGCGCAGCGATTTATCCATTCTCCCGCGTCGTCACTGGAATCTGGCAAACAACAGCTTCCTGCTCCACGGTTATCATAATTATAACCACCTTCTCCTCGTCGAAGAAGATGGTCATTACTGGCTGGGCGTACCCGGCATCTATGATGCAAGAGAAGCCCGGGCCGCAGAATTATTTGGTTTTCCGCAATTCACCCGCTCCTGCCATCAGCAATTATCACTGTCCAAAGACGAATACAATGAAACCGCTGATTTTGGCTACTGGTGCCGTTATATCCGCTGACCCCGGTCCTACAGGATGCCTTTCAGTTCCTGATACAGCCGCTTTGCATAACTGTCCGTCATCCCGCATACAAAATCCGTCACGAGAAGCAGGCGGAGATACAATTTCTCCGCTTCGCTTTTCCCCTTCGACTGGTTCAGGTATGCGCTGCGGTAATTATCAGAAATAAATGAGATAATTCTCCTGTCTATGGTGTCCAGCTTCACATCTGTATCATAATATAACACCGCATGTACCAGCCTGTCCATCAGATAATCCAGAATAACCGATTCCGTCATTTCCATTTTATAAATATCCATAGTATCAAATACACGGCGGTAAGCCATATCCCCAAGAAGCCACATCAGGTCTTCTCCGAATGTACCGCAAAACAAATCATGCTGAAATGTCCCGTTCATGATCTGGTCATAATGTGAAGTGAATCCATACGTTGCACAGTTGATCAAAAATCCCTGTATCCTGACAATCCAGTTTTTCACCGCATATTCTTCTGGATTCTGGATACCCTTTCCCTGCCCCCACGCATATAACGACTGCAGTCTGGCCAGCGGGTCAAACTCTGAGCCCCTTCCAGGTTTTTGTATTTTCTTCAATTCCGCCGCCAGCGTATAGTAGGATATATATCCCTTGACAAAAGCATCTTCAATATCTGCTGTTTTATATGCCAGATCGTCCGCCGCTTCAAGTATATATGTCAGCGGATGGCGGTTTGTAAACGCACCGGTTTCTTTAGTGATTTCTTTGAATATATCTTCCTCTGCCAGATAATATCCCATCTTTTTATCTTTGATATTCCCACTGGTACTGTCAATCCCTGTGGACGGAACAGGATATTTAATAATTGTATTCAGCAGGGCATATGTCAGATTCATGCCGTTCTCATCCACCAGATAATGCAGCTTCGTCACAAGGCGCAGAGCCTGTGCATTTCCTTCAAAATGATATAAATCCTCCCGCATCTGCGGTGTCAGGATTTCGGCAATAGGGGTTCCGAAATATTCCATCACGGGAAGATTCCGCTCAAACCATTCCCTGATAGCGATTTCTCCAAAATGACCGAAGGGCGGATTCCCGATATCATGAATCAGCCCCGCACACTGAAGAATATTACAGATATCCTCCTTCATGCAAGGCGCGAATCCTGCATCTTTTCGATAAGTCAATATATTTTCTCCGATATTCTGTCCCAGAGATTTTCCAAAAGATGACACTTCCAGTGAATGTGTCAGCCTTGTACGGATAAAATCACTTTTATCCAGCGGAAACACCTGCGTCTTATCCTGCAGCCTCCGAAATGACGCGCTCCCGATAATCCGGTGATAATCTTTTTCAAACTCGCTCCTGAAATCAGCCGGCTTCCTGCTGCTTTCTCTCATTCTCCTTGCGGACAATAGTGTTGACCATTCCATATTTATTCCCTTTTTCTAAGAATGCCTGTAAACGGAATACTTTATTCCATTTACAGGCTTTAACTTCTGCTCTTTATGTATAATACTGCACGGTACAGCATCCCTCTTTGTTAATCGAGATAAATCGGCGGCTCATAATCCTTACCCATAAGTGCCTTCTTCCTCTCCTGATACCCGAGAAACGCCCATTCTGTCATATCTGTCCATCCGTGCTGTGCCCGGTCATAAACCTGCACATACCCGATTCGGGACGGATGCATCCTTACACTGTTAGACTGGTATTCACGTCCTGTATATGGATTGATTTCTCCTGCCTCACGGTCTTCTTCTATATCTTTATGTTTTATTACCGGCTCAAAATCCGGTGATGAAGAAGGAATAGGTTCCTTTTTCTTCTTCTGGGTTTCTTTCTTATCCTCTGACGGAGTTCCTTTTCTTCTGAGGAAAATACCACCTGTCCGGAACTTTTCTTTCTTGGCCGGCTTCTCCTCTTTCGTATCCTCCTGCTCTGCCTCGGCCTCTTCCGCCCTTACAATCTCCTCAATCTCATCAAGTTCCTTATGAACTCCGACCAGTTCCCCGATCGTCATATCTCTTTCTTCGGCTGCTGTCGGCACAATTTCCTCAACCTCGTCTGCACTTTCTTCTTCCTCCGCAGCCGTCCTGATGACTGCTTCTTCCTCTTCCGCTGCCTTACGGGCCGCTTCTTCCTCTTCCGCCGCCTTACGGGCCGCTTCTTCCTCTTCCGCTGCCTTACGGGCCGCTTCTTCCTCTTCCGCTGCCTTACGGGCCGCTTCTTCCTCTTCCGCTGCCTTACGGGCTGCTTCTTCCTCCGCGGCTCTACGTGCCTCTGCTTCTTCTGCCCGTTCTGCTGATGTCTGTTCGGAAGCCTGTCCCTTCTTTGCTCTCTTTGATTGTAAGATACGTGCTTCTTCCGGATTCAGGGAAGCTGTCTCGGCAGGTGATGCTGCCTGAACTGCCGCCTCCATAGGAAATATGCTTAAATGAAACGGACACTCAAGAATCGATGCTATCATCCGCATATCCTGCTCCTGAAAATTATCCCGCCCAAGCCTCTGTGTCAGATTCTGCCTGGACATTGCCTTGCCTGTCCGTTCTTCTATTTTCTCAGCCAGTTCTTTGATCGTCATTCCTTTGCGGCTGAGAATAATCTTAACT
Source organism: Lachnospiraceae bacterium (assembly GCA_004556565.1). GTDB lineage: Bacteria > Bacillota > Clostridia > Lachnospirales > Lachnospiraceae > Schaedlerella. Next base: position 43,225 of record SFGN01000011.1, read on the forward strand.
TGTTCACCAAATGTTAATGTTTCCATGATTGTCTCCTCCTTATTAATTAATGCCATTAATCACTGCCTTACAAAAAACAAACGGATATTTCTGTCCGTTTTCCATTCTGCAGATGAGGTTAAATTGTGTACTTATACTCCGATAGGTTTTGTAAACTTTTTAGTTGCTTCATAAACCCATCTTTTTCCCTTTTTACATTCTAACAAATCAAATTTCTTACGTCAATCCTATATTTGAGAAGTTAAAATTTTTTAAGAAAGTGCACTGCAGTTCAAACTCATACCGGGAAATATAACCTGTATCGTCAGCCTTGCATGTAAGAAACAGGTTATATTTCTGGCATGAGTGTAAACTAAATTGCAACTATTTCTTCTTCAGAAATTCCTCTTTCGCCTCAGCAACTCAGTAAAAAAGCTTTCATTCCCGAAACTTTATCTGAAACAACCAAATATTTTATTACAGATTCCTTTGCATTTAAATGCAAATGTTCTTTTCATCACACGGAAAATCCCCCACATTCCTGACTCTACATCCCATTTGAAACTTCCGGACCGGTACAGGTAATCACCCGGGCACGCCGCCCCATCTGCAACAATCGTGTCAAATTTCACCAGATGGACATGATGCCCTGCTATATCTGTCCGTGTCCGAAGCTGAAAGGCATTTCCTCCCAGATATTCCGGCAGAAGGTTAGTCGTATGAAGCTCGATGCAGTCGCCCGCATTTGCACGGATAACAAGAGGTTCCACCTGGATTTTACCTGTTTCCACTTTGCGGATATAAGAAGCAAGACCGCCATGGCGCTCCAATTCCTCTTTCAGAACGAAAAAACGTCCTTCAGGGTCATGCCATCCATAACGGTTATAAGTGACTTTTGCCTGAACCATAGCAATCTCAAACACCTTGACTCTGCTGCATTGTGCATTTCTCGGGCAATCCTTACATTTCCGCGGTTTTTCTTTCTTCTCCTCTTGTTCCTTCTTCTCCTCTTGTTCCTTCTTCTCCCCTTGTTCTTTCTTCTCCTTTAGTTTATCTTCTTTCCTGGTTTCTGCCGGGCGATTTTCCAATTCAGGAGACTCCTCTATAGCCGCACAGCTTCTCACTTCCACTTCTGTTTTTTCCTCTTCCGTTCCCATACATTCGCATTCCCTGTCTTTTTTACATTTTCCTGTCGTGTGACACGGACAGGTTTCCGTATACAAGGCTCCCGAAACTGCATTTTCATCAAAATTGGCTTTCTCAAGCAATGTCGGGCAGACTGTCACATTTCCTTCTTTATCCAGAACACCACAAGGCGGCTGCAGCGGCATTTCCCCGACTTTCCCCTGCATAAAATTCGGATATCCCGGATGCAGCTTATCTTTCTTAGGCGGACGTTTCCTGTCCTTCAGCGGCAGAAGTGCCGGAATCGGTGTTCCGTCCGGAAGCATTCCACTTCCATCCTCCAGGCGGTCATGGATTCTCCAGAGTGTCCACATTCCTTCATGGAAATGCGGATAGAGATGTCACATCGCCGATGACCCGGTTTCTGCTGCCTGCCCCATATAAAATATCAAGCGTATAGCATTCCTGCGGGCTGATAGAGATAGAATCAATAATTGTAGACAGCGGATTTTCCTCTTCCAGCCTCCACTGATGGTTATGCAAATGAAAGACGTGTGTTTCTTTGACACCTCCGTGAACCAGACGGATTTTAGACGGATCTCCCACATATGCGCGTAAAATCGGCGGTGCCGGATCTCCATATACCCAGGAGCTCATTGAGACATCCTCCCCTGAATCTGCCGGGTCATGGCTCATCGGCATCCGGTTTCTCATCGGCTCGGCACGATAACTGATTGCTGTCGTGGATGACGGAAGTCCGGTATGGTGATCCATAGGCCGATTTCCATCTTTATCTTTAATTTCCAGCTCGTCATGGAAAAATACAGTGTATTCCCTGAAAGCCGGTTTTCCAGGCGGGTATACATCCGCCATCAGCCCGCTTTCCAATTCCTCTCCGGTCTGCGGATCAAACCATTTTGCTTCCGCAGGCTCCACAATAATCGCACCAAAAAGTCCGTGGATATTCGTGGAATCCTCGCTGCTTCCGGCATCCGCCATATCATGGAACAGGAATACACCTTCCTCTCTTGCATACCAGGTATAATAGATGTCCCCGGCTGTCGTGCTGTCCTGATTAAATCCCACGCAAGCGCCATCTGAATTCTGCACATTATAAGAAAGTCCCTGCACATGAATCGAAAGCCTGCGGTCCAGACTGTGACGGAAACGAATCCTGACCTCATCCCCCAGATTAACCCTGAGAACAAGCGGCTAAACTCCCTCATAAGGCTGAGGCGGATTTTGTTTATAACAACAAAGTGCCTTTTCTTTTATTCTTTCAGCATCCTCTTCCAGTACATACAGCAGTCCGTCCGGGTCATGATCTCCATATTTGTTATAAACAATCGGAATCTGAATAGCAGTGATATGAAACTCCCGGATGCTTCCCATGCAAGGATATTGACATAATTCCATAACTATCTCCTGCCTTTCCAGCAGGACGCACATCTTGAATTTCTGACGGATTCTTCACGGCCATGCTCGATCCTGTCGTTTTCTTTTTCATTTTCAAGAAGCCGGAGATAATGATTTGCTTCCCGCAGGACATGATCTGCCAGAAGCGGAAGAATGACGGAACGAACCCGGCAGTCAATAATGCCGTCAGCTCCGGCCGCTTTGAAATCCCGGTATTTTTTTGTGAGCTGAATCGTCCGTTTTGTCATTTCCTCCGATGCATGTTTATCCTGCTTTTTAGCTTCCTCAAGCAGACGGCAATAATCCCCGGCAAACCCGTCTGCCGTCTCCATCAGTGCACATTCTGTCGGGTCAAGAAGCCCCCGGATAAACTGAGCATGCTCCATCATAATCTGATTCCAGAATATTTCCATGTTCCGCATTTCACTCTGCTGTACAAATCCTCTTCTCATCACTTCCTCCAAAATCTGCCGATACAGCTTTGCCTCCCTGAGGATATGCTCGATAAGAAGCGGATAGTTGAACGTATACAGCCGGCAGGAGAGTACCTCCCGAAGTATTTTTTCTTTAAATTCAATCAGTCCGTCCAAAAGTCTTATCATAGTCTGATTCAGACTTCGCACCTGCTGGACCAGCTCCCGCCCCGGATTCGTGAGGCAGCCGGACCGAAGCCTTTTTTGCGCTTCCGTAATCTGCATATCAATCGGAATCCCGGTAAGTGCCTGCGTCTGGCATTCTGCTTTTTCTGTAAATTCCGTTACGATCTCACCGGATTTTAAAACAGACTCATCCACGATCCCGTTGCTCAGTCGCACCGCCCTGGCAAGATTTTCCTCAAACTGTGCTCTGAACCAGTCAGCCTTTTTCCTGTATTCTGTTTCTTTTTCCGGAAAAGCCGCGAGCAGAAACAGCGCATGTTCTTTCATGATTCTTCCGAAAAATAAATGCGTTTCCAATGATGTTGTCACATATCTTCTCATAATTCTGCATACCTTATATTTATAGCTTCTTTACACTATATGCAAAATCTATCCTCTTTGCTTTCACTCAAAAAAGGTCCACCGGACCTTTTTTTCATATGCTTGGCAACTAATACGAATCCCTCTTCAACTGTTTCATACAGTCAAAGAGGGATTTTCCGCTGTCTTTATCATTTTATTTTAATTATCTCTGTTTAAATCCGCATACCTGCTGTATATGCGATGTAACTTATGATTATATCCATATATTACAGTCTGAAGTTGAAGTCAGCATAAGCAGATGAGCCATGCTCATGAATATCCAGACCTTCGATTTCTTCTTCTTTTGTCACTCTTAATCCGACTGTCTTATCAATTACAGTAAATACGATAAATGCCATAACGAATACAAATAATGCGGTTGAAGCGACACCGATAAGCTGTGTAACAAATGAATAGTCCGGAGAAAATACACCTACCAGAAGTGTACCGGTCGCCCCGCACACACCATGAACACTGATTGCACCGACCGGGTCGTCAATTTTTGCGACCTTGTCAAAGAATTCCACAGAGAACACTACCAGTACTCCTGCGATTACTCCGATAATGATTGCTGCCCAGTTGCTCACACAGTCACATCCGGCTGTAATTGCTACCAGACCTGCAAGGGAGCCGTTAAATGTCATTGAAACATCAGGCTTTCCATAACGTACCCATGTCAAAATCAAGGCTACCAGTGTTGCCGCTGCAGCAGCCAGGTTTGTCGTCATGGCGATATCACCGATACTTGTTACCGCTGCAGTTGTAGAACCACAGTTAAATCCAAACCAGCAGAACCAGAGAATGAATACGCCAAGTGCCGCGATCGCGAGGTTATGTCCCGGAATAGCTTTCACTTTGCCGTCTTTGTCATATTTTCCGATACGAGGTCCGAGAATTTTTGCGCCTACACATGCACAAATACCTCCGACCATATGTACTGCCGTTGAACCTGCAAAATCATGGAATCCAAAGTCTGCAAGCCAGCCGCCGCCCCAGATCCAGTGTCCGGATACCGGATAGATAAAAATACTGATTGCCGCGCTGTAAAGCAGATAAGAAACAAATTTTGTACGCTCTGCCATTGAGCCTGACACAATTGTAGCTGATGTCGCACAGAATACTGTGTGGAAAATCATAAACAGCCCGATCGGCAGCCCGTTCATCATCCCGTTGGAATCTGCCAGTGACAACGGGGTAAAGAACCCTTTGATTCCGATGATCCCATTCCAGTCAGTTCCATGCATAAGTGCAAATCCAAATATAAAGAAGAACAAACTTCCAAGCACAAAATCCATCATATTTTTCATCAGAATGTTACCTGTGTTTTTTGCTCTTGTAAATCCGGCTTCACACATTGCAAAACCCGCCTGCATAAAGTAAACAAGAATTGCCGCCACCAATGTCCATACACAGTTCATTATAAGCTGAATTGCTTCTGTACTTTCCATACCTTCTGCTATTAATTCCGCGATTCCCATAATAAATACCTCCTCTTTCCTTTTGTTTATCTCTGTCGTAAAGCGGATATACGGAATCCCTGCTGCCGTTTTGTACAGTCCTTTTCCTGTATCATTAAAACTAAGACCATCTTCTGCCCAGATCTAAAGGACAGGAAAAGGGGATATCTGCAAAATCTTTTTTCACAGCTATCCCCTTCGACAACAAGTTCCCATCATTCGATTATTCTTCTGATTATTTCTTCTCGAGTTTTAATATCTTACAGTGCTCCCGAACCACGCTCACCGGTACGGATACGTACTGCATCTTCTACATCGTAAACGAAAATCTTACCGTCTCCGTAAGTTCCTGTCTGGATTTCATCTACAACCTTATTGATAATTAAATCCGCAGCAGAATCTTCTACTACAGTCTCTACCTTAACCTTTGGCAGGAGATTTACACTAACTTCTGCGCCGCGGTAAACTTTCTTGTGACCTTTCTGGTTACCATATCCCATGATATTTGAAATCATAAGACCTGTTCCGGAACACCCTTCAATAATCGTTTTCAGATTTTCCAGCTTTTCCGGCTGAATAATAATCTCCAGTTTCTTCATAACGTTACCTCCTCGTTATACTCTATTTCCTCAGAATTACAGACAGGCGTCCCTGCCCGGATTCATAGGTCCTAAATACAGAAAAGGCGCTTTCCTCATCCGGAAAACGCCTTCGTTCTGATGAACCTTATTATACTCAATCAATCTGAAAAGTCAATGAAAATTTATTATTTTTTTAGATTTATCAATTTTGTCCAGAACCCGAAGGATTTTTCAGGAAACTTTCTCCATTTCGCCTAATCACAGGCAAATTTCCACCAAAAGCACGGTTATACACCACACAATAACAGATGTGCATCTCTTTCGAACACCTGCCCGGCATTATCTACTGAACTTCCGAATCTTCCTGTTCCTCGAGATATTCTTCCAGGGTGATTCCCCTCTCGGTAATCTCCTTTGCGGCTTCTTTCCCTACATACCGGTAATGCCACGGCTCAAAAATAATTCCTGTAACATCCGCCTTGTCCGTTGGATAACGGAGAATAAAACCATATTTCCACGCATTTGCCGCAAGCCATTGTGACTCTGCTGTCTGAGCCTGGGCATCATCCAGTCCCGTGTATGTGGATGAAGTGATATCCAGGGCAAGTCCCGTCGCATGTTCGCTGATTCCCGGCACTGCCACCGACTTCTTTGTCTCATCGTAGGCATCCATAGGAGTATATCCCTGTGCAATCCAGGAAGACATTGTATCATTGAACACCTGCCGCTGGCTGTCATAAGAACGGTATGCCGACACAATATACATGCTCATCCCGGCGGCAGCGGCATCCTCAAACATCTTCCTTGCATCTGCCTCGATCCGGACATCAACCAAACGTTCTGACGCGATATCAACCAGCTGGGGGACATAAGAAGTGTCAAGCGGATTAGTTTCATTTACAAGTGCCAGACACCAGTCATCATCGGAAGATGACAGCTTCTCTGCAGCATCCCCTGTTCCTTCTGCTTTTCTCTGCAGCTTCAGATTCTCCGCCTTAAGCTCTTCCACTTCTTTTTCCATGGATTCCTGAGCCTTTTTGTCAGAAAGCTCTGCCATTTTTACACACCTTCCCGTAGCCAGCCCTGAAATCAGCACTCCGGCAATAACTCCGGTCACAGCTCCTGACCTCAGAATGCTTCTCGCACGGGAATCGCTTTTTTTCTTCACACTCATAATTCCATCCTCATTTGTATTCTTGAATCAATTTCTGCATCCGTGGAACAAACCGCGGCTTTATAATTCTGCCCCGGAATCTGCAGTTCCATATAATAAAATCTGTCCGGGAATATCTCCGGCTGTCTGATCAGCACAGGCGGTGTCCCCGGCAGGATTTCAAATGTGTCCATGCCAAGCCGTATCCCCATCCGCGTGGCTTTCAGAAAGCTTTCCTTCAGAACCCACAGACGAAAAAAACGCTCATTTCGGACTTTTTCATCCGCCGCTTCCGTAATATATGCATATTCACCCGGACAAAAAAAACGCTTTGCCATTTTGATATCCGCATGCTTTACTTCCTGGATATCACATCCGACCTTTACATCCGCCGCATCTGTGCCAAAAGCGATTGAACAGAGCACAAAGTCACCAGAATGTGAAAAGTTATATACCGCATCCTGATCTACTTTATGCTCATCTTTAATTCGTTCAAACAGTGACCACACACCGATACTCTGTGCTTTCATCTGCTGAAAACGAAGTGCATCTGCCTTCGCTTTCCGGAAATCCGGTGCCTGCTCATAATATTTTCTATAGCAGTCTTCCTGATAAAGCGGAGAAATATCAGCCATCCAGGTTCTAATCATTTATCTTTGCATCCTTTATCAAAATAATGTCTTCCTTAATTCTTATCGCTTAGTTTTTCATATATCTGATTTCAAACGTCTCTATCGTGATCGGTTTATTGAACAGCGGTCCCTGAACATAATCGCAACCCAATTCTTTCAGCATATTCATCTGATCTCGTGTCTCCACGCCTTCGGCAATGACAGACACGCCTATACGGTGGCAAACCTCTACCACCGCTCCCGCAACAATCTGAGTCCGGCGGCTGCCCACCAGATTCGTTACCATTCCTTTGTCCAGCTTCAGCCCGTCAAATTCCATGATTGAAAGAATGGAGATACTGGAATCCTTCGCGCCAAAATGATCCAAGAGTACCCTGATATTCGCTTTGCGGACTTTATTGCTTGTCTCAGCCAGCATTTCCTGATTCATATCATGGATTGATTCGGACACTTCTACCTCCAGATACTCGCAAGGCACATGATATTTCTCCACCAATTCCAGCATCTTCTCCGCTATATCTGCTTTACGCAGGGTAGCTCCCGCAAAATTCACCGATACGGACATCATCGGAAGTCCCTGTTCTTCCCATCTGCACAGCGTCTTGCACGCTTCTTCAAAAACATACAGATCCAGATAATGAGACAGCTTTGTCTCCTCCAGAAGCGTGATATATCGTGAAGGGTTCATAATGCCCAGATCTTTATGATGATATCGAACGACCGCTTCCGCTCCTACAACATCCTCACTCTGTGCATCTATCACCGGTACAAGACAGACGATAAACCGCCCGCTTTCTATATCTGTAAGCAAATCTTCTTTAATAATCGGCTCATGATGCCCTTTTTTCTGCAATTTGTAGTATTTCTGCTTCTCCTCACGCATCATGTTTTCCGCATCGGAAATCAGGCTGTTAACATCAATATCTACCTTCTCCCATGCATATCCGACCGATACCAGCCCTAAGCTGATCAAATCCAGCTTATCGTGGGCGGCACGCACACCTTTCATAAATTTCTCATAAGAAACATTCTCGACAACGACCAGATATTCATCCCCTGTCATACGGTACACATTTGCCCCGCGGAAATACTCTTCCAGCACTTCCCCGACACGCATGACAACCTCATCGCCATATTCTCTTCCAAACTCCCTGTTAAAATTCTTCAGCCCGTTAATATCTGCCGATAATGCCCCCAGCGATTTCAGCTTTTTTGTCTTTGCATCATCCAGATAGGCAACAAAGCTGTTCCGGTTCAACAGCCCCGTAAGATCATCATGATAACTCAGATATTCCTGCTGTTTCTGCATCTTATACATCACGATGGCCTGGGAAATATACGGCAGAACCGCTTTGAGCAGTGCCATATCACATCCGCCCCGATGCACATTCACCGCCGCAAGAATCCCCGTCACGCCCTCCGACACACTCTGGGAAATGCTGTAGCTGTCCGCATTAGTATCTGTAATATCCTGCTTCAGCCACTTTGGCATCTGCTGCGGTTCCATCTGCTTGATCCGCTCACGCTGCCACGGGACATTCGGTGCACACCATTCATATATCGTTATTATTTCCAACTCGTCGCGTTCTATATAATAAACATATTCCGAATCATAATAATCCCGTACCGTTGCCAGTACTTCATTCATGATTTCCATAATAGAACGCGATGCCTGCTTTTCACTCATATTCTATCTCCCTTCAAGACCCGCCTGCAGGTCCTGGCACGGGACTCATGTCTGCACAGCAGACACCATCCCGCCTGTGATAGGTTTATTTTAGTATAAACTTTCAGAAAATGCAATCAATATATTTCTGAGCTGCCTGTACAGATAGGAGACCGGTAATCCCACCACATTATAATAATCGCCTTCTATCCGTGAAATATATGCCGCGAACCTTCCCTGAATTCCATAAGCTCCGGCTTTATCCCTGCATTCTCCGGTCTTCACGTATTGCCGGATTTCATCATCGGACATGTTATCGACAAAAACCTTTGTTTCTTCCGCGTGGAGGGTCACATTTCCCCTGCCATCCTCACCAAAGTCAAGAAGCGCGACCCCCGTAAACACCTGATGATCTCTGCCCTGCAGACTGCGCAGCATTTGAAATGCCTCTTCATCGTCCCCCGGTTTTCCAAGGATTTTACCGTCACGGACCACGATCGTATCCGCACCGATAATGACACAGTCCTGCCCCCCTGTTTCTTCTTTTTTCAGCATTTCCGCCACATTTTCAGCCTTCTGCAGTGCCAGTTCCCGGACGATCTCCTCCGGTATCGTACTGTGAAACATTTCTTCCCTGTCACTTACCCTGATTTCAAATTTTATTCCGATCTGCTCCAGCAATTCCCTTCTTCTCGGAGAAGCAGATGCAAGTATAATTCGTTTCATATCTTCTATACACCTGAACTTTTATTTTGATTTTTCTGCACCGGTTCATACCTTGGCGGCATCATGCCTGTGTTCCTCCCATGCACGTTCCAGAATATCCGGTTCGTTCATCAGGCGTGCGCTTCCCATCGCCATACATACAGCCGCATACATCATTCCCTTTTTCCCGATGCTCATCCCTGCCTGAGCGGCTGCGGACCAGTGATGCAGGGGTGTACCCTTGCACATCGCCGCAGCGCTGAGCATAATGGTCGGCACTGTATGGCTTACGTCCGATACGTCTGTCCCGATTGACAGACGGACAGGCTCATCCTCCATAGGCTCCAATCCGGTAAAATACACGCCGCCGTTATGAAGCCCGGCAGCCTCACTGATTTTTGCCGCAAACTGAAGCTCTTCTTTCGTATACTCCGGCACCGGAATCCGCTGCATCTCTGCGTAAAACAATTCAGAAAGTGTACGGTTCACCTTCATCTCTCTGTTTTTCGTAACACGCTCGATTTCCACGCGGGTTCCCGTCATCATCGCCGCTCCCCGCGCACAATTATCGACTCTCTCTGACGCATCCTGTGTCCGTTCCCATTTTGCCGAGCGGATAAAATAATTAGTGGAAACATAATCCGGTACTATATTCGCCGGGCCGAACCGGCCGGTATATGTGTAATGCATCCTCACATCGTCCGCCACATGCTCCCGGAGATAATTAACACCCACATTCATCAGCTCCGCTGCATCCAGGGCACTGCGCCCCATCTCCGGGGATTTGGACGCATGTGCTTTGATACCATAAAACTTATAATTTTTAATATCCTGTGCCTGCCATATATCATAACTTACCCGATTGCGGTCAAACGGATGCCATGTAACTGCCGCATCCAGCTCATCAAACACACCGGCTTCGTTCATCTGGATTTTTCCGATCACGATTTCCTCAGCCGGGCATCCGTACACCCGTACAGTTCCTGAAATCTGCTCCTTCTTCATCCATGTTTTCAGGGCGCAGGCCGCCCCCACGCAGGCTGTTCCCAGAAGGTTATGCCCGCATCCATGCCCGCATGTACCGATGGGACGGCACTCAGGTTCAGGCTCCTGTCCCAACCCCGGCAGTGCATCATATTCCGCCAGAAATCCCAGAACAGGCTTTCCGCTGCCCCATTCCGCCACAAATGCCGTATCAAATCCCGCAAGCCCCCATGTAATCCGGAAGCCCTGCGATTCCAGATATGCCGCCAGACACCGGGAGGATTTTGTCTCCTGAAGAGAAATTTCCGGGTGGCGGAAAATATAATCTGCCATATCACACATTTCCGTTTCATGTTGTTTCAACCATCCGCTGATAGTCTCCCCTGCCTGATATTTCATTTTCAAAACCTCCCTGTCAGTTTGCCTGCATACAGTCTATTATGCTTATATTTTTATATTCTGTCACTTTCATCAAACGAATCGCCGCATTCCGGACAGAATTTCGGCGGATGATGAGGGTCTTCCGGCTCCCATCCACATTTATCACACCGGTAAAGAGGTGCTTCCGCAGGTTTTTTCGCACCACATTCCGTACAGAATTTCCCTTTATTCACAGTGCCGCAGCTGCATGTCCAGCCCTCCGCCGGCCTGGGGTTTCCACATTCCGCACAGAACTTCCCGGTATTTCCCGCTGCGCCGCAGCTGCACGTCCAGCCTTTGTTTTCTGCCTGCTGCCTGTTCTGTACATCCGCCTGCTGAGCAGAAGTCCGCATGGATGCCTGCTGCTGTTCCATCGCAAACAGATTCTGTGCATTGGTTCCGCCCGCCTTCTGCGCCATATCCATTCCCATAAATCCCATCATGGCGCCGGATTTATTCGAAGCTGCCGTACGCATTGCATCTGCCTGTGCCCCCACAAGCATAGCCGCTGCCATGCCTGGATCGCGCATAACTGCTGTTCTCTGCAGCTGCTTGATCATCTCTTCATCTTCTTTCGAAGCTGTGACACTGTTTACCCCGAAAGATACAATCTGAATTCCACGAAGCTCTGTCCATTTTTTTGAGAGGACATCATTCAATGAGTCCGATATTTCCATCGTATGGCCCGGCAGCTCACTGTAACGGATTCCCATGCCGGAAACCCGGGCAAATGCCGGCTGCAGAGCCGTCAGGAGTTCACTTTTAAGCATGGCATCAATCTGGCTTCTTGTGTAGACAGAAGAAACATTGCCACACACATTTGCATAAAACAGCATCGGATTCACAATACGATAAGAATACTCACCGTTGCACCGGATCGAAATATCCACATCCAGCCCGATATTTCTGTCCACAACACGGAACGGCACCGGATTAGGAGTGCCATATTTATTCCCGGGAATTTCTTTAATATTCACATAATAAATTCTCTGGTCTTTCCCTGCGCCTCCGCCGAACTGAAAACGCTCCCAGGCCTCTCTGACCGCCCCTGACAGTCCGTCCATAAATTCCCCTCCGAAAACAGACGGACTTGAACCTTCATCATACACATAACCGCCCGGCTCTGCGCAGACATCCAGCACTTTTCCGTTTTCCACAATGATCATACACTGTCCATCCGCAACCACAATCCTGGATCCATCTGTAATCACGTTTGGCTCTCCTTTTCTGTTTGAAGAACGCCCCGATATCTTTTTTTCACCCTTTGCCACCAGAATATCCGCATCAAATGCATCACAGCTGAAAAATTCCTTCCACTGGTCTGCCATTGTTCCGCCTACTGCGCCCATCGCCGCCTTAATCAATCCCATTGTTCTACCTCCTGTAATCTATAAATTAAAATCTTCCACTCGTCCCGGAGTGGTCGGAATGCATCCCGCCTCCGCCTCCTCCGCCGTGGTGTCCGTTATCACGGTTTCGTCTTGTCCGGTTTACTTGCCTGTAAAGGAACAAGTCGGAGCTTCCTGTCAGCCGGAAACTGTCTTCCACAAGATAAGCTCCTGCGGCGGTCTGACGGACTCTGGTATTCATCCCCGACTTCCACACAAGCAGGATGATCAGAGAAATGACAAAGGAAACAGCAAAAGAAATTCCGATGATCAGAAAAATATTTACACTTTCTTTGTATTCATTCGCTTCGGAATACGGTTTTCCTTCTTCAGCAGCTTCCAGAAACTCTTCCGTCATTGACAGATATTTTGCAAACGCTTTGTAATAATTGCCGTCACTGAGTTTTTCCGCCACAGCTGAACCAATCCGCTCTCTGCTGTATGTATTAAACACGTCTTGTGCAGTCCCGAAGCCTACAATTCCCCACGTGCGGCTTCCCATGCTTACCGCCAGCATCAGGCTGCCGCTCCCGCCGGTACTTTGTATATTATAGGCTTCGTACTGACTCCTGACCCATTCCTTGATATCACCGGTTATTATATCAGAGGTCGTTATGATCGGGACACTTATCCCATACTGCCCCAGGATTTCCCCGCACTGCTGTTCCAGCTTCTCTTCTTCATCATCTGTCAGAAGGTCCGCCTTGTCAAGCACCATTCCGGTATCCTCTCCGAAAACATCCGCCGCCTGCTCCGCGGCAAATGCTTGGTTTCCCGGCACTGAAAAATCCGGAATCACGCAAAATGCAGTTAAAAGCAATATAATAATAGATAATGCCACTTTTTTCTTTTCCGTCATTACAGCACACCTCCAAACAGAAGAATTCCGGCAACTGAAAGGATCACGGTTCCGATTCCGGTAAAACAAAACAGATATTTCCAGAATGCGCCCATATCCACCGGAAGCTCTCCGACCATTTTTCCGGTCTGTCCGTTAATGGCAAACTGATAGTTTTTTCCTCTGTACACCGTTTCAAACAGCCATACCGGAAGCAGTGCATAGCTGACTTTGCTGTTTTCCGAAGCCAGATGCCTGTGCCGTACCGTTACGGTATCATATCCGTGCACCGTCCCCCTGACAACACTTTCCGCGCTGTTATACAGGCGTTCCTTCGCTCTCGCCTGAGCAGTCTTCGATTCCACATCATATTTATCCGTGTCATACCCGGCAAGATAAGCCGGATTGAATTCCGTAAGCTGGCTGTAATCATACGGCTCGACAGATTCGGTTGTCTCATCCTCCATTGCCGTACTTCCGTCCACCGGTACATGATAGAATTCCATTTTTCCGGAACGTTTGACAAGGAAATAGGACGTTTCCACATAATCGTAATCCCCGCTGCTCCACGCGCGGGTTCTTGTACCGGTATAGTCCATATCCGCATTCACATTACAGTCAAACAGCCAGTAAGGAAGATAACGCCCTTTCAGATTTTTAAGATAGCTTTTATCTTTAAAACCTTTCGGGAGCAGATGCTTTCCTTTACAAAACTGCTCCAGCATCTGTTTTGCCCGGTCGCCTTTGATCTGAAATGGGATGATGACATCCGGCTCAAATTCTCCGGAAGCCGAGGCTCGGATTACAACCACGTTATCGCAATACGGACATTTTGTACTGACCGTATTTTCATCCGCTTCAATCTCTGCTCCACAGGATGGGCAGATATACAACCCCTCTTTCGTCTTCTCTGCACCGATGGCCTGTTTCTGGTATTCCCAACCCAGATCTCCTTCCTCTGCATTTTCATCTGTCCTCGCCAATTCCTTAAGCGTTTCCGGTTCATATTCATTCCCACAACTTTCACATGCAAGCTTCTGGGAAGTCCCTGAAAAGTGAAGTGGCGCACCGCAGCACGGACATTTATATTGAACAAAATCCATAACCTCTCCTTTCTGCTCTTGCCTCCCGGATACGTCTTTGACAACTTTCTCCGGATACATGGCAACTCTAAAACAGGAGACTCTCAATATAAGAATCTCCTGTCTCAATATGCCATATTAGGTTACAAGCTTTTCAGCAATATATCTTATTTTGTCGGACCGTCATAATCGCGGATGATCTGACGGATCGGAAGAATAAATGTAGGAGAAACAGAAAGTTCATCCACACCCATCGCCATAAACCGTTCTGTAAGACTCATATTCGCGCCAAGCTCTCCGCAGATACCTGCCCAGATACCTTCTTTATGTGCATTATCCACAACCATCTCGATCATTCTGAGAACCGCTTCATGCTTCTCATTGTAGAATTCATCCAGGTTTGGATTCTGACGGTCGATCGCCAGTGTATACTGCGTGAGGTCATTGGTTCCGATGCTGAAGAAATCAACCTCCTTAGCCAGAAGGTCACTGATGATAACTGCAGCCGGTGTCTCGATCATAACACCCTGCTCCACATCTGCGTATTTGATTGATGCGGCATCCAGTTCAGCTTTAACTTCTGCAACGATTTCTTTGATACGGTGTACCTCTTCCACGGAAGTAACCATCGGATACATAATCGCGATATTGCCATATGCACTGGCACGAAGAAGTGCACGAAGCTGGGTCTTGAAAATCTCAGGCCTTGTCAGGCAGATACGCAGTGCACGAAGACCCATTGCCGGATTTTCCTCTTTGTCAAGATTGAAATAGTCCACCTGCTTGTCTGCTCCGATGTCAAGCGTACGGATAATAACCTTCTTGCCTGCCATTGTCTCGGCAACCATCTTATATGCCTTGAACTGCTCTTCCTCCGTCGGATACGTATCAGACTGAAGATACAGGAATTCACTCCTGAACAAGCCGATTCCGCCTGCATCATTCTCCAGGACACTTGCCAGATCTGACACGGAACCGATATTAGCAAACAGTTTGACCGCCTTTCCGCTTTTCGTCACCGTCGGCTTGCCCTTCTGAGTTGCAAGAAGCTTCCTCCTCTCTTCCTGCTCGGTTTTCTTTGCCTGATAAACCTCCATCACTGCATCCGTCGGATCAATATAGAAATCACCTGTAAATCCGTCAATAATCGCCATCTTTCCGTTCCATGACTCCTGGATATCAATCTGGATCAGAGCCGGGATATTCATCGTCCTTGCAAGAATCGCGGTATGGGAATTTGATGAACCATGCCTGGTTACAAAACCAAGCAGTTTGCTCTTATCAAACTGCACTGTCTCACTCGGTGCCAGATCATCCGCCACAATAATAGACGGCTCATCTGAAATCTTAGCCTGTCCTCCGCCTGTCAGGACTGACAGAATCCTCTCCGAAATATCCTTCATATCTGCCGCCCTTGCGCGGAAATACTCATCTTCCATAGCTGCAAACATCTCGGAGAAATTGTCTCCTGTCGTCGCAACCGCATATTCAGCATTCACCATCTGTGTCTTAATAATACTGTACACAGATTCATTATAGTCATCGTCTTCGAGCATCATCTGGTGAACTTCAAAAATCTGTGCGCCAGATTCGCCGACTTCCTTTACCGCTTTCTCGTACAGCTCGCCAAGCTGTTCCATGGCAGTGGCTTTTGCCGCCTCATAACGGTTAATTTCAGCATCAGCGTCTTCAATCCTCTGTCTCTTTACCTGCATCTGATCTTTTGCATAAAAAGAAACCGGGCCGATTGCAATCCCGCTGAATATCGCTTTCCCCTTGAAAACTTCCATCATGTCCTCCTATAAATTTGCCTTGAAGAATTCTTCCATCTCAGCAGCAACCGCATCTTCATTGTCGCCTTCAACAGAAACCTGGACTTCCATTCCTTTCTTAACGCCCATGGACATAATAGCCATAAGCTTAGTAGCGTCAGCACTCTTGCCGTTGCAGCTCAGTGTGATCTTAGCTCCTGCACCTTTAGCCTGTTTAACAAGAAGCCCTGCCGGTCTTGCGTGGAGTCCTACTTCATCTGTAATAACATAATTAAATTGTTTCATATTTGAATTCCTCCTTATAGTTTCATCCCTCTCTGAAAGCTGATGTCCAAATCACAAACAATCTATGAGACGAAAATTATTATATCCCTATTATCGCTCAAACCATGCCCAATTGTAAATAGAAATTCCACAAAAAATTGTATTTATTTTTACCTTTTTTGTTGTTAATGCATCAAATGACGGGAATTTTTTCCACATTATACTCCATGCACGATGCTGCATAATTTGGTGACACATGTATATACCCGGAAATGTAAATTATGAAACCAAGTTTCACGGTACAAAAAAACCACCGTCCCCGAAGTTCTTATGTCTTCAAAAACAGTGATTTTTAAGTGCGCGATCAGGGGTTCGAACCCTGGACACCCTGATTAAGAGTCAGGTGCTCTGCCAGCTGAGCTAATCGCGCATACCCTGCATATCCGATATGCATTCCATATTTTATGCACCTCATCGGCACGAATGCTATTATATACAAAACTTTCCGGAAATGCAAGTACTTTTTTCGATTTTTTTAATAATTCACTCATTTTCTTTTTACAGTATATCCGGCAGGGGACAAATCACATGCCGTAACCCGTGGGTGAGTTCCGGATCATTTGGATTTCTGCTTCCGCTCATAATCTTTGAGTGATTCTATCGCCTGACCGGACATCGGGATCAATGCCGCCATGTTAAAGATCGTCATCAGCCCTATTCCCACATCACCCAGATCCCATACAAACGTATAAGCCGCAAGCCCTCCCACGAAGAGCATAGCCAACGCAATCATTATATAAACCGTCTGCGACAGCCAGTTATCTCCAAAAAGATAGGCCACATTGGATCTGGCATAAAACAGCACCCCGATAAATGTTGAAAAACTGAACAACAGAAGCGTTACCGCTATGAAAACAACTCCGAATTTCCCAAGATGGAACCGCATTGCCTCCTGGAGCAAAGTCATTCCTGTAAGTCCCGTAATCCTCTCCTCGGGTACCAGAAGCATGATCATCGCCGAACAGCTGCAAATAACGATTGTATCGATAAATACGCCGAAGGCCTGTAAAAGTCCGGCTTTTGCCGGATGTGAGACATCAGCCGCTGCCGCCGCACAAGGCGCCGATCCCGAACCGGCCTCGTTGGAAAACAGCCCTCTTTTTACCCCGTTCATCAAAACTGCTCCGAAACCACCCGCCACCGCCTGGCGCACCCCGAACGCTTCCAGGAAAATCCTCTGGAATACTCCCGGAAGCTGATCTGCATTTTTTAAAATAATAAACACTGTAATCAAAAGGTAACATCCCGCCATAACCGGTACGACAACATCCAGCACTTTTACCGTCGCATTTTTCCGCAGAATAATGACTGCGGCAACAATCACAAGAAAAATAGTTGTATACAACGGCGGAATATGAAATGCGTTATTCACGGATGACGTTACCGAATTACTGATCACCTGGCTGATTCCGCCCCAGCAGATCAACCCCGAAACCGCAAACAATACTGCCGTCATGCTATACCTTTTATCCGGATTTTTACATCTTTTCCTATGTGTCATGAAATGATGGATGTAATATGCCGGGCCTCCGCGGTATCCGCCGTAAAGCGGATCCTTCTGCTTATATAATTGGGCCAGGGTTGCCTCCGCAAATGCAGTGGACGCACCAAGAGCCGCAAGCACCCACATCCAGAAGACTGCACCCGCGCCGCCGGCAGAAATTGCCGCCACAACGCCGACCAGATTTCCCATCCCGACTCTCGTAGCGGTGGATACGATCAGAGCCTGCAGCCCCGAAATACCGTTCTTCGTCCCGCCCGGCCGCTTTTCTGCGGCTATCCGGAGCATTTCCGGAAACTTCCTCACAAGTAAAAATTTTGTACGGATCGTAAAATAAATCCCCGCGGGGACAAGGAGCAGCACCAGCAGGGAAATCCCCACTGAGCTTCCGCCCGGGAGCGGGATGGTAAGCAAATCCCCCCACATAAATTTATACAGCACACCTATGATTTCTTTTAACATTACTCTTTCTCTCTCCTGCATTATTTATCATGGCAGGATTTCCGTGTTTCCCATCTTCCGGCTTTCAGTCATTCCATCTCTTTTCAACACTTTCCCGCTTTCACTTTTTAAAGTATAATTCAGATCGGGATATTTGTAAATATACATTCGGATAAAGCCCCAAACAATAGAATCAACGCCTTTCGAGAATTCTATTGTCATAAATAAAGAGAACCTGCCATATTTCATTTGAATCTTTTTCCATTAGTGCTAAAATAGTTTTAAAGGAGGATGGTAACATGTCAAGAGACACATTCGTTATTTCTAAAAACATGAGCCGTATCCGCAGTAAAGACACCTCTATTGAAGTCGCTTTGAGAAAAGCGCTCTGGAAGGAGGGAATTCGATACCGCAAGAATTACCGTGCACTTCCGGGAACTCCGGATATCGCCATCACAAAATACCAACTTGCTATTTTCTGTGACAGTGAATTCTTCCACGGAAAAGACTGGGAAATTCTGAAGCCACGCCTTGAAAAAGGGAATAACCCTGATTACTGGGTAAAAAAAATCGAACGTAACCGCGAACGCGATATCAGAAATGACCAGAAACTGCTGGCCATGGGCTGGACAGTGATTCATTTTTGGGGAAAAGACATCCTCAAGAAAACGGATGAATGCACCTCTGCCATAAAAGAAACTATTTTCGATATTCAGATTAATTCATATGAGTCCGGAGCAGATGAATAAACTGCTCCGGAAGTCATTTTAGAGATTTTGTATTTTTTCTTCTGCCTTTTCCAAACCCGCTTTTGCTTTTGCAGCTTTTTCTTCTGCATTTTGGACCCTTTTCCGTGCCATAGCGATTTGCTTTTCAGTTCCTGAGTTTTCAGCCTTCATAAATCCCTGCTTTGCTTCATGGAGTTTCACCATTGCCAACTTTAATTTTTCTGCCGCATCCTTCCGCTCTTCCTCTGCCCTTGCCCTTTTCCTTTTTGCTTTCAGGTCATACTTATCTTTAATATCATGCCAACGCGGGATCACCAGTTCTTTCCCCGTTTCTTTTTTATAATTTTTCAAAAATGCTGATTTCCAGGCTGCGGCATCGTTATGGGTTTTAGGATTTTGGTAAACAGCTTCTTCAATTACAGAAATAAAATCCTCAAGAGATTCAAAGATAGAATAGTCCACTCTGGACATATCCTCACTATACCAGATTCCCGGGCGGATTTTATGTACAACCTTATCCTTAATCTGGAGATTAATCGGCCAGTCTTCCATCCTGCGGGTAATCTCCCACACTTTTTTCAGCCATACATCTTTAATTGTCACAATTCCATCATCGCTCATATCGTATCCAAAAATCAGGTAATCCACATCAAGCATATACGGTTTGTCAATAATCTCTTCTTCATACATCCGGAAATCAGCTATATCAAACCCGGGACCTGCACTGCGGTTGAATGCCTTTACTTCTAATAAGTTTTTACTTCTGTCATCGGGATTGAGAAAAAAATCAGGCGGCATCTGCGTATTTTCATTGACCGCATACTCAATTCCATTTCATTTCCAAAATACCCCTGATATGCTTTTATCGCATATTTTTTTATTTCCGAAGAAAAAACGCATTTGGTTTCAAACCCAATTTCTTTCATCGCCTGTTCAAACCCTAAACGTATGCCGCCTAACCCCGCAAACAGATCAATGATTCTTACTGTATTCTGAGACATATTCTGTTCTTCCTCTAAATTATTATCATGAAATCAATGATATTATTTTATACTACTCAACCCAATTTGTCATTATGTCTTTTTCATTTGTTTTTCTGCGGCCGTCCGCTTTCCTGTTTCTGTTCTGCATCATCGATCTTTCTTCGACGGATTGTCGAGCAGATTTCCATCCACGTCAAACCTGGAGCCGTGGCAGGGGCAATCCCAGCTTTTTTCATCCGGATTCCACTCCAGCTCACATCCCATATGGGAACACCTTGCGGAAATCATGTGCAGTTCTCCTGCTTCATCCCGACAACAGGCAAATCTCTTCCCATCCACCAGAACAATCCCGCCGTGTCCGCACGGTAAAGACTCCGCATCTTTTTTGGGTCTGTGAAGAAGCCCTTTGGAAAGTCCTTTCACGCTCATGCCGGCATCCAGGATAAAATTGCCTGCTGCCGCCCGGAAATTTATCCTCAACGGAGAAAACAATTTTTTGTAGGGATTCTCTATCCCGCACAGCTCGTCCCGAAGTATCAGGGCTGAAATCATGGAAGAGGTCATCCCCCATTTCTGAAATCCCGATGCGACATATAAATCCGGAGTAAACGCAGAGTATCTTCCAATAAATGGAACCCCGTCGTGCGGCATGCAGTCCTGGGCTGACCAGCGCGCCTCCACCCTGCTTCCCGGGAAATACTGTTTAGCCGCCTGCATAAGGAGATCATATGATCCTCCGTTACTGTTCTCCCCGGTCCGGTGTGAACCACCGCCAAGCAGCAGTGTGTCCCCCGCCTGACGCAATGACAGACCCTCTTTATCAACGCCGTAATACATCCCGATTATTTTCCGGCATCCTGAAAGTGCCAGGACATAGCTTCTCTCCTGATGCTGGCGCAGAAAATAAAACCCGGGAATGTTAAGAAACGGATAATGCGTCGCCACAACGATTTTGTCTGCTGTAAGCACCCTGCCGTTTGTCACAACCTGATTGCCTCTGACCGCAGTAACCTTTGTCTGTTCCCATATTTCCAGATTAGAAGAAAGATACCGGATGAATTCCAACGGAGAAAACTGTGCCTGATTTTGAAAACATAGTGCTCCCGCTACAGGAAAGGGCAGTTCTGTTTCCCGTGCAAAAAAAGCGTCTATTCCGAGTCTTTTCGCCGCCTGTTCCTCTTTTTTCAGAGTCGCCTCATTCAGCAGGGTATACAAATAAGCCGGGACTATTTCAAACTGACATGAAATCCTGTGATTTTTTATCAATCTCTCATATTCCCTGATTGCCTCCTCATTCGCCTTTGCGTACATCTCTGCCTTTTTTATGCCCATCGTATTGATAAGAGTACTGTATTTCAGGCCGTGCTGGCTCGTAATCTTTGCCGTCGTCCGCTCTGTCTGCCCCGAAGCAATTTTATCCGCCTCAAGAACCAGCACGTTTTTCCCCCGTTCCTTCAGATAATAAGCGGTCAAAAGCCCGGCCATACCGGCTCCTATCACAATAACATCCCGGCGGGTATGATTAAAACCGGCATGCAGAACTCCGGCATGCCTATCCTGTGAATGTGGCATACCGGAGCTTTCTTTTCCTTGCTTATCTTCGATTATTTTAATCTGTTTTCTCCATAATGATTCCATATAAAGACATCCTTTCCTTTGATGTCTTTAGTATGTCCCATTTATGGGTTTTCTTACTGCTGACCCTGGTAAAATAATTCTGCAATCGGAGAATCTTTATCCAGCACGATCGTGTTCTCACCATTTGCCAGCGTTGCTTTTACGGCATCGAGCTGTCTTACGAAAGAATAAAAATCTGCCTTGCTTTCATCATTATAAGCATTGCTCAGGATTTTCATATACTCCGCTTCTCCCTCGGCAACGATCGTATCCGCCTGTTTCTGAGCCTGTGCCAGCAGAACGGTCACCTGTTCGTCCGTGTCATTCTTGATTTCCTGAGCCTGCTGCTCGCCCTGGGCCGTATAGGATGCCGCGATATTATTTCTCTCAGAGATCATACGGCTGTAGACAGCTTCTTTATTTTCATCCGGCAGATCCAGCATTTTTGTTTCAATTTTCTCCACTTTGATTCCATAAGCCTCCAGATTTGTGCCTAACTTCTTAGTCAGCAATTCTGCAAGCTCCCCGTCCCTTCCGGAAATCACTTCTTCCTGGGTAAGGCTGCTGATTACATTTTTCAGTGCATTATATACATTTGAACTGATACGGGATTCTGCATTTTGCTGTGAGCCGCTCAGCTTCTGGATAAATTTGACCGGGTCTTCTATCCTCCACATTACAAAGCAATCGGAAATCATTGATTTCTTGTCAGAAGTCATGACATCACTCGGCGGAAGGTCGCTCAGCTTCATTTTAGAGCTGATTACCGTCTCCGACTGGATAAACGGCAGCTTCAAGCTCACGCCATAGGATGAACCATTATTTTCCTCTACCCTTACAATTTTACCAAACTGTTTTATAACACGATATTCGCCCGGTTTTGTCACAACTATCGATGACAGCAGCAAAACGGCTGCAATTATAATAATCGGGATAATGACTGCTTTCTTCTTCATGATTATTCCTCCTCACCTGTACTGTATGTGCTGAAAGCTTCCAGAGGCAGCAATGTCTGAGTCGATCCGTCCGTAATATAAATTTTCATGGAGGGAAGCACTTCTTCCATTGTTTCATAAAACATACGCTGTTTTGTAATCAGCGGGAATTTAATGTACTCCTGATAAAGGGAATTAAAACGTGCCGCCTGCCCCTCTGCCTCCGCAATCAGAGCCTCTTTCTGAGCCTGAGCATTTTTAACAATCTTATCCGCTTCGGCATTTGCTGCCGGAATTCTTGTATTTGCGTCGGCATTTGCGTTGTTGATCGCAGTCTCCATCCCCTGCTTTGCATCTTCCACATTCTTAAATGCCTGTGCCACTTCTTTGGTCGGTACTTCCGCATCCTGAATCACCGCATTTGTAATCTGAATGCCGATATTTTCCGCTTCCAGCCTCTTCTGAAGCTTTTCTTTAATTTCTGACTGTATCGCATATTTCCCGGTCGTCAGGACATCATCAACGCCATGGCTTCCGACCGTATCACGGATATAGCTCTGTGCCAGATTTTTTACGTTTACCTCCGGCTCGTCGGAAGCATAAAAATACTGGATCGGATCTGTAATCTGATATTCAAAATAAAAATCGATATTTACAAAATTATAATCACTGGTGATCATAAATGATTCCTTATCGATCGATTCATCCGTCACCAGATCATACCCTACCGAAAATTGTTTCGATGCTTTACTCACTTTGTACACCTTCTGAATATACGGAATCTTAAACTTGATTCCGGGGTTTTCCACTACATGTACAGAGCCAAATGTCCGAATGACTGCATATTCATCCTCCTCCAGCGAATACATCGTCTGGAAAATTGTGAAAAGCAGAAAAACACCTGCAATAACACATAAAACAACTTTCTTAATTGTATGAAAATACGGCGGCATAAGGTCATCTTTATCTTTTTTCTTCTGTACTGCTTCCTGTACGATCTCTTGTTCAGTTCTATTTTTTCTTTTGAACATATTCCATTTCCTTTCTATTTTTCTCGTCAAACCACTATGTTACAAATTTTCATTTACTTCCGCTTAAACATCTCTCCTTTACCTCCTTAGAGTGCCGGTCCGCGACCGCTGTTATGTACACGCCGCAGGGACAAAATCCCTTTTTACTTTACAGAAATAAATGTCCCGTATAGTAAAAAAGACTTTTATCATGACATAAGCCACAATAAAAGTCTTGCTATCTCATTTGCTACGGATACCTGCCGGTATCGATTGACGGTCACAACCCCATCCTTATCGGATGTTCAGCTACTCCCTTTTATTTGTATGAACAGAGTATAGCACTTTGATATTTCTTTGTCAATCTGTTTTTGACACTTCCGCCACAAATGTCATTGAGGGAAAAACTTGCTCATTCTCCGGTATCCTCCTGCCCGGTTTTAAATTCCACTGCAGCCGAATCCTTTATCTGATATACTCGTGTCCACTCTTTTGTTTCGTCGTTGCGCTGCACCTCTGACTGATGCTGATACAGGAATTTCACCAACTCGTATCCATTCACCCATATTTCGTTATTTCCTTCTCTCTGAGACTCATCGAAAATAAGCTGCAGCCCGAAATGAAGATGGTATTCGTCAATATTATTTACATTTTCCTGTGCGCTGTATCCCGTTCTTCCGACATATCCGATGACATCGCCCGCCTGAACGATATCTCCTTTTTCCAGCCCTTCTGCATAAGGGCGGTTCTGTCTTAGATGCGCATAGTAATAGTAGCGTTTCCCGTCAAAGCTGTTGATTCCGACACGCCATCCTCCGTACTGATTCCACCCAAGTTCTGCAACATACCCCGATTCCACTGCAATCACCGGAGTCCCCACCTGGCTCATCATATCATGTCCAAGGTGATTTCTCCTGTAACCATAGGTTCTGGATACCCCGAAATCGTCATAATCCGAGTAGGGAAACCCTTTAGCAATCGGGTGAAATGCTTTCAGGCCGTATACCTTTTCCCATTTGGTGGCAGCTTCCCCTTCGCCTTCTTCCTCCGTATTTTTGTCTTCATCATCCTCTGTGGTCTCTTCCGCCTGCTGCTTTTCTCCTGATTCTGTACTTACCGGGATTTCCATATCATATTCCCCTACCATGCCGTCCAGCACTGCGCCGTAAGCCTCCCTGTAATATGCATAATACGTCATCTCCGCCGCCAGCTTTTCTTCCGATGTTTCCTGATTTAAAAATGCTTCCGCAATCGTCTCCATATCCTGTTCTTTATACCGCGTAAAATCTCCGCCATACTTAGCCCCCAGATACGCCAAAAGGCTCACCCAATTCAGGTGAACCTCTTTATCGTATGTATCCAGATCATACCGATATGCTTTTTTCATTGCCTCACAGGTTACATTAAATTCTACCCATTTAATATAATCTTCCTCCTGCGTATCTGCATTTACATTTGCAGTCTGAACCGCCGTATTCCCTCCGCTCTGAAAATGCCATGCACCTGCCAATATGAGAATGATACACAGCGGTATGATAAATCTGTCTTTTTTCATGAATGTTCCTCACGGCATTTGGCCTCATTACAATAATTTATGCTGATAACCGCTGTTTCTTTCATTTATCCATGAAACTGACGCGTCCATCGCTGCACGGCATGCTTTTGTCCGGTCGAGGGAATTTAACATGACAAAATCGTGGATGATGCCCTGAAATCTCAATGCCGTCACTCCAACTCCTGCATCCCTGAGCTTTCTCGCATATCCCTCCCCTTCATTTCGGAGCACATCTGCCTCCCCATTCAGAATCATGGCCTCCGGGAGATTCCTCAGCTGCTCTGTTTTTGCTCTAAGAGGAGAAACCGTAATTTCGTTGCGGTCACGGCACGATATGGTATATTGATCCCAGAACCACATCATGCCCTCCCTGTAAAGATAATATCCCTGCGCAAATTCAAGATAGGAATCTGTACAGAAACACGCATTTGTGATAGGGTAATACAAAAGTTGCTTCTGTATATACGGACCTTTTCTTTCCTTTGCCATAATCGTCAGGGCAATCGCCAGATTCCCTCCCGCACTGTCCCCTGCCACAGTTAATGTATCCATGTTCAGACGGAATCCCGGTTTCTGCACCAGTTCCGGAATCCTGCAAAGCACCTCATAACATTGCTCCGCTGCCACCGGATAATGAGCCTCCGGAGAACGGCTGTACTCCGGAAATACCAGGATACATCCGGTACGTGCCGCCAGTTCCCTGACCAGCTTTTCATGTGTGTGGAAACTTCCAAGAACCCATCCGCCGCCATGCATATAAAAAATGATATTTGCCGGAGCTTTTATCTCGACCGCATACACGATATAGACTGTCACCGTCCCCCATCTGCCCGTGTTTACGATTCTCTTCTCAATATTTGCCGGGTACATATCAACTGGCGTATTTTGTGAATTTTCCAGAATTTGACGTCCCTCAGAGGGAGGAAGCTGAAAAATCAGAGGCGGGACAGTACTCTCATTACAGACCCTGACCGCCGCCGGTTCAAGAGAAATTCTTCTTTTCATTACTGATACACATTCCTGCTTTTCCTCGATTCATTATATGCACATTCCAGCCATCTGTCTTTCCTGCTGGATTTTACCATGCCATGCGGCGGAAGACAATAAAAATTTAGGCTTCAATCGAGTAGGAGGGAGTGATTAACTCCCGTCCTCTCACACCACCGTGCGTACCGTTCGGTACACGGCGGTTCTTTAGTTTTCGCAAACTACCAGAT
>SFGN01000252.1 GCA_004556565.1 Lachnospiraceae bacterium
GATGATATCCTTGCGTTTATGGAAGGAAGAGATGATGATATCGACTGGTGAGGGACGGGGAAATTAATCTTTAGGGGATTTTTTTTAGGAAGTTAACATGAGACTCTGAAAATTTTTCAAAAAGTACTTGATTAAAAGTCTGCCATAAATTATAATGAAACTCTAAGATGGAGGTTTGATAGAGATGCCAAGAACGGGAAGACCAAAGGTTGATAATCCGAAGCGGGATAGAGTGACTATCAGATTTTCTGAGGAGCAGATATCACAGCTTGAGGCATACGCAGACAAGTATCATCTTAAGAAAGCACAGGTGCTCATGAAGGGCTTTGAAGAACTGCTTCGTCAGGAAGAAGCCAAGAAGAGCAAGTAGAGTCGGCTGTTCCTTATCGATGAGATGAGGTGACAGGATGGCAAGTTCAAGAAAAGACACGAAAGGGTATGTGCTTCGTACCGGTGAGTGTCAAAGAAGTGATGGGAGATATTCTTATTCCTATACGAATGAAGAGAGCAACCGTCATGTAGTTTATGCAAAGACCTTAGCGGAACTAAGGAAAAAAGAGAGAAAGATCATTCGTGATTTGGAGGATGGCATTGATGCACATACTCCGGAGAAGACGACATTGAATCAGCTGTATGACAGATACATTGGTCAGAAGTATGATTTGAAGCCAACCACGAAAGCAAATTACATTTACATGTATGATCATTTTGTGAGAGAGGGCTTCGGCAGGAGAAAGCTTTCTACTATCAAGTATTCGGATGTGAAGAAATTCTACTACGGACTCTTGATGGATAAGACGCTTAAGCCAAATACTTTGGACAATGTGCATACGCAGTTGCATCCTGCTTTTCAAATGGCAGTGAGAGATGGACTGATTCGTGTGAATCCGACCGATGGAGTGATGGCTGAGATTAAGAAGAGCCATATGTGGGAGCATAAGAAGCGACATGCTTTGACAATTCCACAGCAGAGAGCGTTTACAGAATTAATCACGGACAACAAGGAGTACTGCGGATGGTATCCGGTAATCATGGTATTACTTGGAACTGGAATGCGTATCGGTGAGTGTTTAGGGCTTCGTTGGGATGATCTGGATTTCGAGCAGCGTATCATTAGTGTGAATCATAATATTACCAACAGACCACACGATGATGGAACCTGCACCAAGCATATTTCTACTCCAAAGACAAGATCAGGCTATAGAACAATTCCGATGATTGACGAAGTGTACGAGGCCTTCCTGATGGAGTATGAGATGCAGAAGTGTATGGGATATGAGTCAGAGACGATTGATGATTATACAAATTTTGTATTCCTGACTTATGGTGGAAGCGTGTTATCACCTGGCAGTGTGAACAGAGCTCTGGCTAATATCACTGAGAGTTATAATGCGAAGGAAACGCAGGCTGCAAGATTGGAGAAGAGAGATCCAATTCTTCTTCCACATTTTTCCGCACACAATCTGAGACATACTTTCTGTACAAGATTTTGTGAGAACGAGTCGAATCTGAAGGTGATTCAGAGTGTGATGGGACATTCGGATATTTCCACTACGATGGATATCTACGCTGAGGCAACCGAAGAAAAGAAGCAGGAGATCATGGCTAATCTCCAGGGTAAGATTATTATTTAGCCAGCAATTTAATAAGAGAAATAATGTTAACAAAAGTGCATGGATGGATCAAAATGGCACATTTGTTATCAATGGTTATAAATCCGTCAAGGAAACGCTTCATGTGAGCTGACCACACCGTTTACCACACATAAATTTTCGTGTTGGACTATGGTGGACATTGACGGACAGGGCACTTTTCAAGTGATGGATGTTGTTGGTTGAACATGGATTTGGATGTAATTTCAATCGGCAAAGTTCCCGACGATGAAAAGTTTGGATAAGTAAAAGCCCGAAACTAAGGCATTTTCAAGCGTTTTAGAAGGCTGATATTTGTATTTTACGACAGAGTTACGACAAATGGTGAGCCTTGATATAGTAAAAAAAATAAGACATCATTACTTATAGTGATATAGGTAGTGGTGTCTTTTTTATGTCGGGATAGTTTACATTTAAGATGGCAGCAGTTTTTATGAGAAAGGGTATATCTGATGTGTTCATGTGGCGGAGTGGAAATTGAGAGTGTCGAAGTATATATTATACATTCACACGATGCATTTTTAAAATATTATCGAACAATGATAAAAAGTGTGGAAAATGAAAAAAGCCTAGTATGATCCACCCTAAATAACACTATGTTTCGCTGGTCTGTTTTCCCGATAGCACAGTTGTAAAAGCCTCAGCGTAGCCCGCTACGCCTGCGTTT
>SFGN01000253.1 GCA_004556565.1 Lachnospiraceae bacterium
ACTTATACCGCCAAAAAAACTATACCGACATTTTGGGGAAAGCCAGCAGTTCCAGGCATTTCCTGAAAAAATGTCGGTATAGTTTTTACAGACGATATAAGGCTTCCGATATTTTTTTATCCTTCCAGTTCTTTTCCGCATTTCCTCCTTCTGGATTTGTCCGCTCCAGAGCTTTCGCTAACGTATCCAGAGTTACAAAAGCGTAAAACCCAGAGGTGGTCGAGATATTTTCATGCCCAAGCATCTGTTGGATATAGGATAAAGGACACCCCTCCTGGTATAAACTCATTGCCCTAGTCTTTCTCAGCATGTGGAAATGGATATCTTCCGGCATTGGAACTCCTTCTTTTCGGCATTTCTCCGCATACTTTTTCAGGACTTTCTGGATGCAGTCATCGGATAACCCATGCCTCATGCCATGGGTAACTGCATAAAAAAGAGGGGATACCGGATCAGGGATATTCCCATGAAACTCTCTGAGATATCCTCTCAGGTGTCTTACCGTCCTTTTCATTATCGGGACACTCCGATACTTCCCGCCTTTCCCAAGTATCCGGATATAAGGTATCTCTGCATCAAGATGCAGGTCACAGACTTTCAGCCCCGTCAGTTCCCCAACCCGCATGGCAGCATCATACCCAAGGATAAGCATCATCTTGTTGCGGCGCTCGGACCGTTTCTCCTTACCGGGGGCATTAAGAAGCGCTTTCATCTGGCAGTCTTCAAAATACCTGATTTCACTGCCGGGGATATCCAGGCCATGTACCGTCCGGCTCGAAACAAAGACAGGGGTGATGTCCATACATTCTTCCGATGCATAGGACAACAGGGCCTTTACTGCGGTCAGACGCAGGTTACAGGTCTTCGGGCTCCATGCTTTTACATCCGCCATCCACACAAGATAATCTTTCAGGTTTTCCCTGTCCAGGTCATGAAAACAGACACGTTCACGGCGGATCCCTTTCACTTCCTCCAGAAAACCAATGCAGATGTTAAGCGAGGTGCGGTAGGAGGAAATGGTATGCCGGCTTTTTTTCCTGATCCTGGGAAGTTCGTGGTCCAGAAAACGTCTGGCTGTATCCCAGAAAAAAACGCTGTCAAATTTTTTTCCCTTGCTGTTATCATTCCTCCCTGTCATCGTCCACCTCCGGTATCAGTTTTTCCGAGTACCTGGATCTGTCCAATATCCCTCCATAGATATCCGGCACAAGATGGAGGTAGTACAGGGTATTTTTAACATCGGAATGCCCCATATACCGCATAAGGTAAGGAAGCATGGCGTTCACGTCTTTCCCTTCCCTCAGCCAGCGGTTCATGTTGGCATATACAAAGTGATGGCGGAAATCATATGGGCGGATGCTGATGCCGGATCCCTTTTTCTCCGGGAAGGCGGCATACCAGAAGCGCAGAAAGTTTTCTTCCAGCCAGCTGGCACTGCACGTTCCGGAAACAGACGGCTGATCCGGCGGTCATAGGTGACCATATATTCTACAAGCTCTCCTGAGATATGAATCCTCCGGCCTTTTGGTCCCTTGGACTGGAGGATATCAAGAAAGCCTTCGTCCAGATGTGCATTTTCCCTGGCAAGCATACGTGCTTCTTTGCAGCGGAGCCCACAGCAGTAGATGAGCCGGAAGATTGCCGGGAGAACCAGATTTCTTCCTTTCAAACGGGGAGCCTCCACGGTCCTGTCGCATTCCCTGAAGAACGCAAGGATTTCTTGTTCCGTAAAAAAATACGGCTGAACCGGCGTGGGAAGATGAAGCCTTCCAGAAGGGATAAGATACGCCCTGATGCCGCGGGCAGAAAGATACCTGCTAAACTCACGCAGAAATGCAGCTGCGTTATAAAGGCTTCCCGGGGTATCCTGGAACGTTTCAAGAAATCTCTCAACGGTCGCTTTATCCGGTACCGTGGTTTCAGGAGCTGTTTCCATGACAAACCCGGCATATTTCTTTAGATAATAAGCTCCGGTCTGGTATTGATAACCATTCGCTCTTTTATAGGAAACAAACCGGTTGATCAGTTCCGGCAGGGACTCACTGTGCATCTGAAACACCTCCTTCCACAACGGGAGGGAGCGGAAGCGTACACGCTGCCAGATTTATGGCATCCGTTGAAAGATATACGGATACAACGTTTGGGTCCCTGTGACCGAGAGCTGCCGAGATATCCGACATGGGGATACCTGCCCGGAGCATGGAAGACGCGGCATGGTGCCTTGTCATCCGGCTCCCCACTGGTCGGTCTTCTTTTTTAATCCCGGCAAGTTCCTCCAGTTTTTTCAGGATTTCATAAATGCTTGCCGTACCCAGATGTCCAAACGGCGCAAAAGTCTTTAAAAAGACATGGTCTGACCCGCTCAAGGGGCGTTCATTCAGGATATAATCTGCGATATCATTTCCGTAAGAAGCCCTTAAAGGAAGGATAAGCGCCTTCTTTGTCTTATTCTGAATGATGGAGATGCAGTCCCTTTCCCAGTCGATGTTTTTCAGCTTCAAAGAACAGACATCAATTCCCCGGAGCCCCGTTTCCAGAAGAAGCCTGCAGATAGCGGTATCCCTCTTAGTCAGCATTCCTGACGAAAGTGTGGATCTGAGAGCCGCAAGTTCCTTTTCATTATAGATTTCCATGATCTTTACTTCTTGTGGCAGATGGACGGGTATTTCCAGGAGAAACTGTGCCGTGTGGTTATTGGAGGAAAGGAATCTGCGCAGCCCTGCCAGACAGCTTCCGATTGTAGATGGCCGGTACCGTCCGTCTTTGTAAAGAGACAGGATAAATGTACTCACATCATTTGTTCGGATATCGAATAACTCCCCATACCCTTTTTTCTCACAAAACAGCAAAAAATAAGTAACGATCCTTTTATACCCGGACATCGTATTAGGGCTGAACCCCTCTTGTTCCAGATATCTGACAAAGTGTTCCAGTTCCTGCCGGAATGCCTGATTCATAAGTTTCCCGGATATGCCGCCAGTGTCCTGGCGTCTCCAGTCGATGGTTCCTGTCTGTGCAAGGGACAGGAGCAGTCTGATGCAGCGTTTCCGATGGGTCAGTTCTTTTTTAACCCATGTTTCACTGCAAATGACAGGCATGTCCAGAAAAGTTTTAATAAGTTTTTCTGAAAGTTCGCCGTCTCCTATATCATGTGATACGGATATAAGAAGCTGGTAACTGGAATGGTAATGTGTAAGTATCTTTTTTCCATACTTTCTTTCATCCATCTGATCCATTACTTTCCGAATCAATTGTTCAAGTTCCTTTTGGTTTTCCTTCATGACTGAAAGCCTCCTTCTTTTTGTACCATCATGAAGGATATTTAAGAAAAGGTCAAAAAGAGTAAAAGAATTTGACAAAACTTTCACAACTTGTTTGTGTCTTAGAAAGGAATGGCGAGAACTATACCGACATTTTTTCAGGAAATGCCTGGAACTGCTGGCTTTCCCCAAAATGTCGGTATAGTTTTTTTGGCGGTATAAGTAGTACTATCACTAAATCGGTATAGTACCACCAACGCGATCGAGAGCCTCAACTCTACCTACCGGAAGCTCAACCGCCAGCGGAGCGTGTTCCCGGGCAGCACGGCGCTCTTAAAGGCTCTGTACCTG
>SFGN01000057.1 GCA_004556565.1 Lachnospiraceae bacterium
AAAATATGGATAACAGAAAGATAAACGAGTCATGCTTGCATGAAAGAGCCTACAATACTGCTTATGAGCGGAGCGCCCGAGAATGAGCAAAAAGAGCCTCGAAGAGGCGAGGAAGCACCGAAGGTGCGTTTTGCGAATGAGAGGGCTGAGCTGTTACAAATATCGATAAAGAAAGATAAGCGAGTCATGCTTGCATGAAAGAGCATTCAGATTAACGGAAAAGGAGAATAAAATCATGATTAATAAGCTGGTGGACAGGATAAAGAAAACCGGGGCACCGATCGTAGTCGGACTGGACCCGATGCTGAATTATATTCCGGAACACGTTCAGAAAAAAGCATTTGCAGAATATGGAGAGACTCTGGAGGGCGCTGCAGAGGCAATCTGGCAGTTTAATAAAGAAATTGTGGATAAAACATACGACCTGATTCCGGCAGTAAAGCCGCAGATTGCAATGTATGAGCAGTTCGGCATCCCGGGGCTGGCAGCATTTAAGAAAACGGTAGATTACTGTAAATCGAAAGGGCTCATAGTCATCGGCGATGTGAAGAGAGGGGACATCGGTTCTACTTCCGCGGCATATGCAGTCGGACATCTGGGACGTGTAAAAGTGGGAAGCAAAGAATATGTTCCGTTTGATGAGGATTTTGCAACTGTGAATCCTTACCTTGGTTCAGACGGTGTGAATCCATTCATTAAAGTCTGCCAGGAAGAAAAGAAAGGATTGTTTATTCTTGTCAAAACCTCCAATCCGTCAAGCGGAGAATTCCAGGACCAGCTTATTGACGGACGTCCGTTATATGAACTGGTAGGAGAAAAAGTGGCTCAGTGGGGCGAGCAGTGTATGGGCGACAGCTACAGCTATATCGGCGCAGTTGTCGGAGCAACCTATCCGGAGATGGGAAAAGTACTGAGAAAAGTAATGCCGAAGTCTTACATTCTTGTGCCGGGATATGGCGCACAGGGCGGACAAGGCAAGGATCTGGTACATTTCTTTAACGAGGACGGGCTTGGAGCTATCGTGAACTCTTCCCGCGGAATCATTGCCGCATATAAGCAGGAAGCTTATGCAAAATTTGGAGCAGAGAACTTTGGAGATGCCTCCCGTGCGGCTGTTGAGGCGATGGTTTCCGATATAAGAGGCGCACTGGAAGCAAAATAAAAATGGAAAGGCAAAAGGAGAAGGCCATGTCTTGTAAGAGAAAAGAAACAACGGTTGTAGTATCTCAGGAATGTATTGCCCAGAATATTTACAGTATGTGGATCCAGACACAGGAAATTGCATCCGCGGCAGTGCCGGGACAGTTTATTTCCCTTTATACAAAGGATGGAAGCAAGCTGCTTCCGAGGCCAATCAGTATTTGTGAGATTGATAAAAAGAAGAAACAGCTTAGGATCGTGTACCGCGTGACCGGGGCTGATACGGGAACAGAACAGTTCTCGCGCCTGACATCCGGTGACGGAATTGATATTCTCGGACCTTTGGGAAATGGTTTCCCTCTCGAGGCCGGAACCGGTAAAAAAGCATTCCTGATCGGAGGAGGGATCGGTGTTCCTCCGATGTTGGAGCTTGCAAAACAACTGGATGCAGATAAACAGATCATCATGGGTTACAGGTCCGAACAGTTTCTTGCAGATGAATTTGATCAATATGGGACACTGTATGTTGCGACAGAAGACGGGTGTGCAGGAACAAAAGGAAATGTAATGGATGCGATAGAAGAAAATCATCTTGAGGCAGACATTATTTATGCCTGCGGACCGGCACCGATGCTTCGGGCAATCAAGCGGTTTGCCGAAGAAAAGAACATCGTATGCTATATATCTATGGAAGAGCGCATGGCCTGCGGAATCGGGGCATGTCTTGCCTGCGTCTGCCGGTCAAAAGAGGTTGACAGCCACAGCAATGTGCATAACAAACGTGTCTGCAAGGACGGACCTGTATTCTTAAGTACGGAGGTGGAAATCTGATGAACACAACAGTAAATCTTGCGGGAGTTATCCTGAAGAATCCGGTCATGACAGCCTCCGGAACATTTGGTTCAGGAGAAGAATACAGTGAATTTGTTGATTTGAACCGTCTTGGAGCGGTAGTGACAAAAGGTGTTGCAAATGTTCCGTGGCCGGGAAACCCTACACCGCGTATCGCGGAGACGCACGGGGGGATGATGAATGCAATAGGGCTTCAGAATCCGGGCATTGATGTTTTTGTAAAGCGTGATATTCCGTTTTTAAAGAAATATGATACAAAAATCATTGTAAATGTATGCGGAAAAAGCACAGAGGATTATTGTGAAGTCGTGGAACGTCTTGCGGATGAGCCGGTGGACATGCTTGAGATTAACATTTCCTGCCCTAATGTAAAGGAAGGCGGAATTGCCTTCGGACAAAACCCTAAAGCAGTTGAGGCGATTACAAAGGAAATTAAGAAGAGAGCAAGGCAGCCGGTTATCATGAAGCTTAGTCCGAATGTGACCGACATTACGGAAACAGCGCGTGCCGCAGAGGCCGGCGGGGCGGATGTACTTTCACTCATTAATACTCTGACCGGGATGAAGATTGATATCCACAGACAGACATTTGCACTGGCCAATAAGACCGGAGGCGTGTCCGGCCCGGCAATCAAACCGATCGCTGTGCGTATGGTATATCAGGTGGCTAATGCTGTAAAAGTTCCGATTATCGGCATGGGCGGAATTACGTCCGCAGAAGATGCCCTGGAATTTATACTTGCGGGAGCGTCAGCGGTATCTGTCGGAACTGCGAATTTCTACGATCCGGCAGCGACGATCAAGGTTGCTGAGGGTATCGAGAAATATATGGAACAGCACAATGTGGAAAGTATAAGCGATCTGGTAGGAATCGTGAAATAAACAGACTGATTTCAGAGAAAGGGAGCAGAAGAAATGGAAGCATATAAACAGGAATTTATTCAGTTTATGGTTGAGAGCAAGGTCCTTAAATTTGGTGATTTTACTTTGAAAAGCGGAAGGAAATCTCCGTTTTTCATGAACGCGGGGGCTTATGTAACAGGCGCGCAGCTTCGTAAGCTGGGTGAATATTATGCAAAAGCAATTCATGATAACTATGGTCTTGATTTTGATGTACTGTTCGGACCTGCATATAAGGGAATTCCGCTGACGGTAGCAACGACTATGGCAATCAGTGAATTATACGGAAAGGATATCCGTTACTGTTCAAACAGAAAAGAAGTGAAAGATCACGGTGACACAGGAATTCTTCTCGGCAGCAAGTTAAAGGACGGTGACCGTGTTGTGATCATTGAGGATGTAACCACGTCCGGAAAATCCATCGAAGAGACATTCCCGATTTTGAAAGAGCAGGCTGATGTTGAAATCAAAGGCCTGATCGTGTCTTTGAACCGTATGGAAGTCGGAAAGGGCGGCGAAAAGAGCGCGCTTGACGAAATAAAAGAACTGTACGGATTTGATACGGCAGCCATAGTAACAATGGAAGAGGTTGTCGAGTGTCTTTATAATAAAGAGTGCGGCGGTGAGATCATTATTGATGACACGATTAAAGCTGCAATTGATGCATATTATGAAAAATACGGCGTAAAATAGAACAGCTCATGATACCTCGGCATGCAAAAAAAGGCTGCCGGAGGCAGACTTTTTTGCATGCAGACAGGCAAAGCAGGCAACTGTTCATTAAGGAGGACGATTCATGGAAAAAGCATATAAAACAATGACTTCATCCGGTGCGGCAAATATTGCGGTCGGCATTATTGTTGCAGTAACCGGGATAACGGCAGGAATTATTGCAATTGTGAATGGGGCACGCCTTTTGAAAAACAGAAATAATATAACGTTTTAAACGGATAGGGCAAAAGGGAGTAATCATGTGAGCCAGAGACTGACACAGAGGTTCCGGAACCTGGGAAAAATATTATTTGTATTTTATATTCTGTTTTTAATTTACTTTTTAATATTTTCCGAATGGTATGGGCGTACCGGTACGGCAGAAGAGTATCGGTATAATCTGGAACTTTTTAAAGAAATAACGCGTTTTATTGAATACCGGGAGGAGTTGGGTGCCTTTGCGGTATTCACCAATTTATTCGGGAATATTTTAATTTTTATTCCGTATGGTTTCTTTATATCAATGGCAAGCAAATCCAGAGGGCTCATAAAAACATTTTTTTATAGTTTCGGACTGAGCTTTTGCGTAGAAGTATTTCAATTGTTCAGCCGTGTGGGAAGCTTTGATGTTGATGATATTCTTTTGAATACCATGGGAGGGGTTCTGGGATATATTTTGTTTTTGATTTGTAATAAAATAAGGAGAAGATACCATGCCGGGGACAAAAAAGAGTACAGATATTGAAAAAAATAAAAGTAACAGCAGACATACAGAAAAAACGGTGAATGTGGATAATAAGAAAAATCAGAATAAAATAAAAAATGCGGATAAAATAAAGAACGCAGATAAAATTAAAAATACAGATAAGATTAAAAACATTGATCAAACTAAAAATACAGACAAAATTATAAATATAGATAAAATAAAAAATACAGATAAAATTATAAACACAGATAAAATAAAATACGCGGATAAAATAAAAAAGGAATCACTGAAAAAGAAGATGCAAAAGGACAGTCGCCCTCAGAAAAAGCATTCACATATGGGAACACATTCTGCATGTTATACAGCAGCAGCCTTTGTGTTCCTGGCGGCGGCACTTGTTTTGGCATATCAGATGCACGGAGCTGCACCGGTTTTTATCGGCGGTTTTGGCTTCTGTTCAGCTTTACTTGCTGCAGCGGGAATCTGGACTGGGGTGAAGGGACTCAAAGAGAGGGACAGGATTTACCGGAACTGTAAGGCCGGGATTGCCGGCGGAATCATTCTTTTGCTGGCGCTGGCAGCTATATTCATCTGTGGGAATATGTTGTAACAGTTTATTCATAATTCAACAGGGAGGAATAAGGCGTATGACACAGAGTATGTGGAAAAACGTTTATAATGAAGAATATATGGAACGGCATGAACTGACGATCGGACGGCTTCGGTCAATTGCACTGGAAGATACGGTGGAAGTACCGTTCCGGGATTATTTTCAGTGTACTGCCGTTTTACTTCTTGAACTGGAAAATGTCCGCCGCAAAGTGGCGGACGGCTCCTGGGATCAAATGTCATTGGAACAGATGAAGGAGCATAATGATGCACTTTATTCGGAAATTTTACCCGGATGCTATGATAAAAGCTATGGGAATCCTTCTTATGCGGCAGCGTGCCTTGGCGAAGAATATGGACAGGCATTAAGCCTTGTATATGCAGAGATGCGCGGCGGTATTCCATATGCGTTTGAAAACAGGGTGGATTATCTCACGATTCTTAACGAATTATTTCTTGAAATTTATAATCAGTTTGAAGAGGGAGTGCCGGAATTCAAAAATCTGAAAGACACGATTTACTGGTATGCCAGTGATTACTGCGATGTTTTTCTTGCAGAACGGATCGAGGATCAGCTTTATCCGGAACGATCTTTTGCGGCAGAGCAGGTCATGAACGCTGACCTGGAGGATGACCGGTATCTATACCGGTTTGGCGAATATGTTTCGGAAAATGAGCTGGGAACCGCAAGGCATCTCAGGAGTCTTTCTGAAGAAACAATTCAGAAGATGGCGGATGTGTACACGGAAGGATACCGTATCGGATTCATAAATACAGGAAAGGATCTGTCGAAAAAATCGGTGGTCAATATCCGGTATTGTCTCGGATTTGAGCGGGTCGTCAGACAGGCTGTTAAGAACTTTGAAAAAATGGGATTAAAGCCGGTTATTTACCGTGCCGCCTCAAGTGTGATAACAAAGAAAGAGCAGTTCCGGGTAGGGTATTACGGTGCTGTTCCGAATAAACAGTATGATTACGATCACCGTTCTGACCAGGCATTATTCCTCGATAAGCGCTATATTGAGCGGAAATTGGACGTATTGAAAAATGTATATGAGAAGAATAAACAGCAGGCGGCATTGTTTGCAGGTCCGGCGGTTATGGAGATTTTCGGGGAAAAGCCGTTTTCACCGGAAGTAAAAAAAGAGGCATATTCGTATAATGAGGCACAGCGTTCTCTGCTTCGTTTGTATGACGGAAAATCTGCACAGATCACGGATCAGTATATAAAAGGAGAGGAACGCAGCTTTACAATCATCGCTTATCCTGTGCCGGAAATCGGCAGACAGTATCCGGAGATTTTTGATGAAGTCATAAAAATCAATACACTGGATGCATCGCTGTATGAGAAGGTGCAGCAGACATTGATTGATGCGCTGGATCAGGGAGAATATGTTCATGTAAAAGGAAAAATCCCGAATCAGACGGATATCCGTATCCGGCTTTATCCGCTTCAGAATCCGGAAAGAGAAACGATTTTTGAAAACTGTGTGGCGGATGTAAATATTCCGGTCGGAGAAGTATTTACCTCACCGGTACTGGAAGGGACGGATGGTATTCTCCATGTAAGCCGTGTTTATCTGAATGAACTGCAGTACCGTGATTTGAAAATCACTTTTAAGGACGGGATGATTTCGGATTATACATGCAGTAACTTTGACAATGAAGAGGATAACCGGAAATATATTTATGACAATGTACTTTATAACCACGACAGTCTTCCGATGGGTGAATTTGCCGTCGGAACAAATACTACGGCTTATGTGGCGGGAAAGAAATATCAGATCGAAGACAAGCTTCCGATTCTGATCGCAGAAAAGTCCGGACCGCATTTTGCCGTGGGCGATACCTGTTACAGCAGAAGTGAGGATATTAAAGTATATAATCCTAACGGAAAAGAAATCGTGGCGAGGGACAACGCAGTTTCTCTGTTGAGAAAAACAGATGTTGAAAAAGCGTATTTCCAGTGCCATACAGATATAACTATACCTTATGAAGAATTAGAAGAAATAAGTGTAGTGACAAAAGCCGGAAAACAGATTATACTGTTGAAGGACGGACGTTTTGTGCTTCCGGGAACGGAAATACTGAACGATCCTTTTGATGCTTGAGTATGCAGAAAAGCTGCCGTGGGCAGATCTTCTGTATAAGGAATTTTACGAGAAAGGTGGATACAAAATGCCAAAAGTAGGAATCGTAATGGGAAGCGACTCTGACCTGAAGGTTATGAGTAAAGCGGCAGCAATGCTTGATAAGCTGGGAATTGATTATGAGATGACGATTATTTCTGCACATCGTGAGCCTGATGTTTTCTTTGAATGGGCAAAAGCGGCAGAAGGAAAAGGGATTAAGGTAATCATTGCAGGTGCAGGCATGGCGGCACATCTGCCGGGAATGTGTGCTGCATTGTTCCCGATGCCGGTAATCGGAGTTCCGATGTCAGGGAAGAATCTGGCAGGTGAGGATGCACTGTTCTCTATTGTACAGATGCCGCCCGGAATACCGGTTGCGACGGTGGCAATTGACGGGGGAATGAACGCAGCGATACTGGCAGCAAAGATACTTGCCGTATCTGATGAGGAGCTCCTCGGAAAGCTCAAAGAATATACACAGGAAATGAAGGAAACGGTTCAGGCTAAAGCTGCGAAGCTGGAGAAAATCGGATATCAGGCATATCTGAACGAAAAATAAACAAACATAGATACAGGAAAGATAAAAGGAGAAAAAACATGGGTATGGATTACAAAAATGCCGGTGTCGATATTGAAGCCGGTTACAGATCAGTGGAATTGATGAAAAAACACGTACAGGAAACCATGAGGCCGGAAGTCCTGACAAATCTTGGCGGATTTTCAGGTGCATTTTCCATGGAAAAATTCAAAAGTATGGAAAAACCTACTCTGGTATCAGGAACTGACGGAGTAGGGACGAAACTGAAGCTTGCATTTATTATGGACAGGCATAATACGGTAGGTATTGATTGTGTAGCCATGTGCGTAAATGACATTGCATGTGCAGGCGGCGAACCCTTATTTTTCCTGGATTATATTGCATGTGGTAAAAATGAGCCTGAAAAAATTGCATCCATTGTAAGCGGAGTGGCTGAAGGATGTAAGCAGTCTGATGCGGCGCTGATTGGCGGAGAAACAGCCGAAATGCCGGGATTTTATCCGGAGGATGAGTATGACCTTGCCGGTTTTGCGGTAGGAATCGTTGATGAAAAGGATCTGATTACAGGAAAGGACCTGAAAGACGGAGATGTCCTGATCGGAATGGCATCGTCAGGTGTACACAGCAACGGATTTTCTCTGGTGAGAAAAGTTTTTGAGATGAGCAGGGAATCTCTGGATACTTATTATGATTGCCTTGGATGTACACTGGGAGAGGCTTTGCTGGCACCGACAAAGATTTATGTCAAAGCACTGAGGAGCATTCGTGAAGCCGGTGTCACAGTTAAGGCATGCAGCCATATTACAGGCGGCGGTTTTTATGAAAATATTCCCCGTATGCTGAAGGAAGGAACACGTGCGGTGGTTAAGAAGGCCAGCTATCCGATTCCTCCGATTTTCACTTTGCTGGCAGAAAAAGGTGAGATCGAGGAAAAAATGATGTACAATACATACAACATGGGGCTTGGAATGGTACTGGCAGTGGATGCGGCAGATGTTGAAAAGACTATGGAAGCAATCAAAGCGGCCGGAGAAATGCCGTATGTGGTAGGCAGTATCGAGGCCGGAGAAAAAGGAGTTACCTTATGTTAAGAGTGCTGGTAATGGTGTCCGGAGGCGGAACTAATCTGCAGGCAATTATTGATGCTGTTAACAGCCGGCAGATTACAAATACTGAAATTGTAGGCGTAATCAGCAACAACAGGAGTGCGTATGCACTGGAACGTGCGGAACATCACGGGATACCGGCCTGCTGTGTTTCTCCGAAGGATTATGAAAACCGTGAGGTTTTTAATGAAAAGCTGCTGGAAAAAGTTGACGAGTATGATCCTGATTTGATCGCCCTGGCCGGATTTCTTGTAGTGATTCCGCCTGCGATGATTGAAAAATACAGGAACAGGATCATTAATATTCACCCTTCGTTGATTCCCTCTTTCTGCGGCACAGGCTATTATGGACTGAAGGTGCATGAGGCGGCTCTGGCGCGCGGTGTTAAAGTAGTAGGCGCAACTGTACATTTTGTTGATGAAGGGACAGACACAGGTCCGATCATTCTTCAGAAAGCCGTTGCTGTCGAGGATGGCGATACGCCTGAAGTCCTGCAGCGCAGGGTGATGGAACAGGCAGAGTGGATAATTCTGCCGAAGGCGATAGATTTGATCGCCAATGGAAAAGTAAATGTGACAGACGGAAAAGTTTCAGTTGCAAAATAGAAGCAGAAGAATATCTTGTGATAGTTATATAAGATGAGGAGAACGCAATGAAAATATTGATTATTGGAAGCGGCGGAAGAGAACATGCGATTGCTGCGAGTGTGGCAAAAAGTCCGAAGGCTGATAAGATTTACTGCGCGCCGGGAAATGCGGGAATCGCGGAGTATGCGGAGTGTGTGGCGATTGGTGCGATGGAATTTGATAAACTGGTGGCGTTTGCGAAAGATGCGCAGATTGACCTTGTAATTGTCGGGATGGATGATCCGCTGGTAGGCGGTCTTGTCGATGAGATGGAAGCTGCAGGAATCCGTACATTCGGTCCTCGGAAAAATGCGGCGATTCTGGAAGGTTCAAAAGCATTTTCAAAGGATTTAATGAAAAAATATAACATTCCGACAGCGGCATACGAGAACTTTACGGATCCGGAAGAGGCAATGACCTATCTGGAAACCGCAAAATTCCCGATCGTGCTGAAAGCAGACGGTCTGGCGCTGGGGAAGGGTGTGCTGATCTGTCAGAACCTTGAGGAAGCAAAAGAAGGCGTGAGAACCATCATGCTGGATAAAAAGTTCGGCTCTGCAGGAAATGAGATGGTAATCGAGGAATTTATGACCGGCCGTGAAGTGTCTGTGCTTTCTTTTGTGGATGGAAAAACCATAAAGACCATGACTTCCGCACAGGATCATAAGCGTGCCGGGGATGGCGATACCGGGCTGAATACGGGCGGAATGGGAACGTTTTCACCGAGTCCGTTCTATACAAAAGAAGTGGAAGAATACTGTGAAAAATACATTTATCAGGCCACTGTTGACGCGATGGCGGCAGAAGGAAGACCGTTTAAAGGAATTATTTTCTTTGGACTTATGCTGACTCCGGACGGACCGAAGGTGCTGGAGTACAATGCAAGATTTGGTGATCCGGAAGCACAGGTTGTCCTGACGAGGATGAAAAATGATCTTGTCGAAGTTGCCGAGGCGTGTATTGACGGAACATTGGACAGCATTGACCTTCAGTTTGAAGATAATGCGGCTGTCTGCGTAATTCTGGCTTCCGAAGGGTATCCGGTTTCGTATAAAAAAGGATTCCCGATTTCAGGGCTGGATGAGTTCAAAAAGCATGAAGGATATTACTGCTTCCATGCCGGTACAAAATTTGACGGAGATACCATCGTGACCAATGGCGGACGTGTGCTTGGGGTTACGGCGAAAGGAAAAGATCTGAAAGAAGCCCGTGCAAATGCCTATGCGGCGACAGAATGGGTACAGTTTGAAAACAAATACATGAGGCATGATATCGGAAAAGCAATCGATGAGGCATGATATTTGAAAAATAATTGATGAGATGTGATATCGGGAAAGCGGAACGGTCTGTATAAAAGCACAGACGGCTCCGCTTTTATTCATGATATATTGAATTTATATATCAGATGGTGATATACTAAAACACACGG
Organism: Lachnospiraceae bacterium; assembly: GCA_004556565.1. Lineage (GTDB taxonomy): Bacteria > Bacillota > Clostridia > Lachnospirales > Lachnospiraceae > Schaedlerella. The sequence goes on from SFGN01000057.1 coordinate 10,749, forward strand.
CAGACACAGAGACAGAGCTTTCGATAATAGTATGGTGTGAAAATGTGTCTGTGGAATAAAAGGAGGAGATAATTATGGCAGTTATAAAATTAACAACAAATAGTTTTGACCAGGAAGTGCTTCATGCCGATCAGAAAGTTCTGGTAGATTTTTATGCCGACTGGTGCGGACCGTGCAAGATGATGTCGCCGGTTATTGAAGAAATCGCATCAGAAGTTTCCGATGTAAAAGTCTGCAAGCTGAATATTGATGAAAATATCGAAATTGCTCAGAGATATGGTGTGATGAGTATTCCGACATTCCTAATATTTGATAAAGGAGAGCTTTCAGCCAAAACAATGGGTGCACAGCCAAAAGATGAATTGGTTGCTCTGCTTAAATAGAAATTTATACTAATGCGGAAGCTGTGAAGCAATCTGTTCATGCATAGAAGAAGCAAAGCGGGGAAAGAGTCTGCTTTGCTTCTTCTTATTTTGTCGTGTCCAGCGAAGCTGGACCACACTTGCCGGTGTAAGTCCGGTCACGGTAATCGCCGGTGAGCCATGTAGCTAAACTCGGTGCGTTGTAGTAATACAGGGTGCTAAGTGATCAGATTCTTACAAATCGAACACTTTCAGAATTTGAGCGGCAGGCCGGGATTCTTGGAAAGACCATCAAGAATAATGCACAGGCGGCGCATGCGATTGTGAATGCTTCTTTTGCCAATGCAAAATTCTCTGACCGCATCTGGATGTATCAGGACATGATGAAAGCGGAGCTGTCAAAGCTCCTGCAAGAGGGATTGATTCAAGGCAGGAATCCGAGACAGCTTGCAAGGCATCTGGAGAAGCTGTTTGGAGTATCAAAGGCAAATGCGGAACGCCTGATGAGGACAGAACTTGCAAGGGTGCAAATAGAAGCACAGAAGCAGTCGTTTGAGCGGAACGGATTTGAGCAGTACGAGTTCATTGCTCTTGGAAGTGCTTGCGAGATCTACAAAGAGTTAGATGGTAAACACTTTGATGTTGAAAAAATGATGCCCGGAGAGAATGCTCCGCCGATTCATCCGAACTGCAGGTGTAGCGTGGCTGCATGGGTGGATGATGAAGAATATGAGGAATGGATTGATTATTTGGATAAGGGCAGAACCACAGAAGAGTGGAAGCGATTGAAAAAATATGGTTCTCTGGAGTCAGATATAGGGAACGGAATATTAGAATTTTTTTCCGGAATATCGAAGCAGAAAGCAGGTTTTAAAAAAGGACTTGATTTTGTCAAAAACAAAGACTTGAAGATGCTTCTTCAACAATCTTTTGACAGAGTTGCAATAAAACGTGCAAAAGGAAAAAGATCAAGATATTCAGCGAAAGAAAAGACTGTGTATCTATCAAAAAGCGCAAATGCTGATGTTTTTGCTCACGAATTAATGCATGAGATTGATGATGCGTATAGTTTGACTAAGAACGGAATGTTAAGCAAGTCAGTGCAAAGAGATTACAGAAGATTAATAAATCTTTCAAAAGGGTATGGAATGAGTATAGAGGAAATGCTATACTCAAAGTACAAAAAAGCGTTTGTAGATGACAGCACATATACAACGAATGTATAATATAGAGCTGTATCAGACATACTTAACGGAATGTCGAAAGGCGAGATTAACTTAGGGTTTGTTCATGAAAAGAATTACTGGAACATAAATGGAAGAGTAGAGGCAGAGACATTTGCGCAGTTTGGACGAATGATGTTTACCAATCCGGATTCCATGCAAATGATGGAAGAAAATTTTCCAAATTTGTACAAAGAAGTAACGGAGACTATTGAAAGGAAGATGAAATAATGTGGTATGGGGAAGATACACAAGAGTTGATGGAATTAAATAAAGAATATCATAAAATATTTGGCGTATATCCATATGGGCATATGGAGCTAGAATATGGTCAAGACGATTACAGTGAATACGTAATGGATATCAAAAAAGCACTCAAAATTGGAAAACCATTAACAGATTTTGTAGAGTAGATATCATCAGTCAGTAATGGCCGGTGGTATTTTTGCGCCCATTTTTAAGGAGAATGACTATGAAAGCAGTAAATATACTTGGAACAGATTACGAGATCCATTTTGTAGACGAATTTCCAGAATACCTGAAGGAAGTAGGCGAAGGTGCTGGCGGTCTTTGTAACCGTCACGATAGAGATATATTTATTAAGAGATGCAATGACAAGGATATGACAGCGTCAGGCAGAGAAAGATGCGATAAAGACACGCTACAGCATGGGATAATCCATGCTTATTTGAGTGAAAGCGGTTTATCCGCAAATGCATCCAGTTGTTATGGCTCCTGGGCAGAGAATGAAGAGATGGTAGACTGGTTTGCTATTCAGTCGCCGAAGATCTATCAGACATTCAAAGAAGTTGGTTGCCTGTGAAACAAATACTATATCGTAACAAAAGATGCGGACATGCTGGCCCCTGATTGGCTGGCTGCCCGCATTAATTATGCAACCATAAGATTTATTCACGTGCTCCGTGATGGAGCTGAAATATTGAAAGGGGTGAAAATAGGTGATCAGATTGCAGAAATCGGTGACACAATTATATTTGATGGCAAGCGGTTATCCGTAGAAAGGAAGTGATCCAATTATCTCCCGCCGGCTGGGAATGCAGAAAACTTGAGAGGAGTGATGTTATTTGATTGAAGTAATCGTCCACCAGGACGGAATTAAAATATCTGGCCATGCCGGATATGCGCCGCAAGGCCAGGACATTGTGTGTGCAGCTGTATCGGCGATAACACAGACATTGATTAAATCCATTGAGATTTGACCAGTGACAAAATTGAATGCGAAATATCGCCCGGAAAGGCCGATATAAAGTATAGGAATTTATCAGAGAAGTCAAGAACCCTGGTGGATTCCTTTTTCATTGGCATTTGCATGATTGCCGATGAGTATCCGGAGAATGTCCGGATTGTGTAACTTGATATGTCCGAAAAGACGGTAAACTATGATTCCAAGCAACACTCTGGTCCAGATGGAATGGAGCGGGGCAGAAAGGATGTAATTGTATGAAGTATAATAGCAATGGCTGGAGAATTCCAATGACAAATTTGCAGTTGTTTGCAGACGGAGAAGACGGTGGATCCGGAACAGGAGATGGTGGCGGGACCGGTGAAGGAACTGGAGCGAAATCGACCGGCGCAAGCGGTAATGAGCCGATGTCGTTTAATGATTTTTTGAAACTGGAGGGGAATCAGGCGGAATTTGACCGGCGTGTGCAGAAAGCGACGCAGACCGCTGTAAACAATGCACAGCAGAAGTGGAAAACGCTCACTGATGATAAAATATCTGAAGCAGAAAAGCTGGCTCAGATGACTAAAGAAGAGCGGGCAGAGTACAAGGCTCAAAAATTACAAAAAGAGCTTGACGATTATAAGAAGAAAGAGGTGCTTTCTGAAATGTCGAAAACAGCAAGAAAGATGCTTGCAGATGAAGAGATCAGTATTCCAGATGAACTTCTTTCGCATTTGGTGTCCGATAGTGCGGATGATACAAAGAAGGCGGTAGACTCATTTGTGAAACTGTATAAAGCTGCTGTGCAGGCCGCAGTAAGGAAAGATGTATTGCTGCTCTTAGTGGTTGATGAACTACCGGAACTTTTAGAGCTTCCGCTGTACGAAGTGCCACTCTTGTACCTATAAGTGTTATTATCATGCAAGTAGCAGTAACTGCTTCCTTCCTTTGCATCGTTGTCGCATCCGCTCTTAATTCATTTTGGTGTACCCAGATCTATTATCCAACCAATAAAAAGTAAAATACCAAGGGTGCAAAGAATTGCCATTCCTGTACTCATACCATTTGAATTTCTATTCATAATCGTTTCCTCCTTCGATTTCATCTCGTCCTTATTTACATATGATAAGCCAGAATATCATTCCAATTAATAAGATTGCTCCGAGTAACTCATTGATACCATAGCCGATAATGAGAGCAAAGATATAGAAGAGCCAAATCTTTCCGCCTGAACCACTTGAGCTGCCTCTTGAACCGGAGGAATAACCTCTTGGTCCGTCTGTTCCGTCATATATACAATCACTATAATGCCATCCATCACTTCCGCCACAATCCGGGCAATGTCTGCTGTCTTTACTCATATCATTTTCCTCCTTTTTTATCCAATGTTTTTATCCTTTATCTGTAAGAAATCTTTTTATAATCCTCCATCATACCTGCACTCCCGATAATATGGACACATCAAACAACACTGCCTGCATTTTTTCTTCTCCATTCTCTTTTTTTCTCTTAAGCAAAAAAATAAATCTGCCCATGTTTTGCTCCCTTGTTTTTGTTGTGCATCTTTTTATTTTCTTTTGTTAATTCTACTTTATCCCAAATGCTGTCCATTAAAAATGCCAGCGTTTATCAAACTGATAAAAGATCAGGAATCACCTACGCATATGAGAACCAGTCTTTCTGGAATCCTGAACTGAAACGTTCAAAATCCAAACGCAAGCTTATCGGTCGTGTTGATCCGAAAACCAAGGAGATTATCCCGACAGACGGCCGCTGCAGAAAACGCAGTCCTTCCTATGTTGCTGAACCCGATGCCTATGTTATGCCAAAAAACATCAAAGAACTCAAAACCGAGGTCTTGCGTCTCCTTAAAGAGAATGCTGAACTCAAAGATCAGATCAGGAAACTTACCGATAAATAGTTTCTTCGGGGGTACCATGGATATCAAAGAAGCTTTTTACAAACAAAAAGAAGAACTTCATTCCTGCCAGAAGGAAGTTCGCAGGCTTCAACGGCTGGTTGATCGTTATGCGAAAGGTATCGCCGAAAAAGAAATCTTTCAAACACCTCAGTCATATCCAGAGCCTTAACAATAAAGTTTCCGAGCAAACGAATATCGCCAACAGATATAAAGATCTCTATACACAGAAAAAGAAAGTCATCCCTAATTCCAGAGAAAAATCCAACCACCATATCGGTGGACAGCCTGGACACGCAAAACACTCTATGCCTGCCTTTGCTGATACTGAAATAACTGATACCATCCCTCATGAACCGGACCATTGCCCCGATTGCGGTGGTCCTCTGAAAAAAATCAGAGATATACCCAAGGATGAACTGGATTACGAAGTCAGGGTCGTAAAGAAACGTCACATTTTTAAAGAATACCAATGCGTGCAGTGTGGCAAGATCTTTCGCACAAGCAATGCTTCTTTAAAGGCTGTCAATCAGTATGGCTCTGTGATTCAGGCTATGGATCTTGCACTTTTAAATCTTGGATATGTGAGTATCAACAGAACCCGTAAACTGCTTTCGGGTCTTACTTCTGACACCTTAGGCATCTGTGATGGTTACCTAAGCAAGCTTCAGAAGCGTTTCTCCGGCAAACTCACTTCCTTTATTCAGGAGGTCCGTACTGCCTGCATCGCTTCCGACCAGCTTTTCTGGGATGACACAGTCGTGTTCATCGATACATCCCGTGCTTGTTTTCGTTTTTATGGCAACGAACGCTTCGCCCTCTACTGTGCACACATGAAAAAGGATCTTGCTGGAATCTTTGAGAATAACATCCTTCCGGCTCTTCCTCCTACAACCACCGTTATGCATGATCATAATTCCATCAATCACCATGACGGATTTGAATTTACTAACGTGGAATGTCTGCAGCATCTGGAACGTGATCTCCAGAAAGTGATTGATCGGTCCGGACCCACCTGGGAAGTCTGCATAAATACTTTTTCTTTCTGCAGTAACATCATATTTTTCAAGCTCGTCCTTAATCTGAGACATGGTAAGTGCATGCTCATCATCTGTCTTAGCCAACATTATTTTCATTAAGTATGTGAATTTGAATTTCTGATTTGTTCCCCTGGACATCACTCATGATACAGTAATCGATCCATGAGGGAAGTATATGGATTAGTATGATCCACGCAAATTAGGAGCCTGTTTCAAATTAGCATTTTTTGCTAATTCTGGATAGACTTTCTCTTTCGTGAAATTGGTTTCGGTGCTTTCT
>SFGN01000254.1 GCA_004556565.1 Lachnospiraceae bacterium
TACCAAATCAGATGGTTTCATGCTATTTTTATGCCAGTTATTATTGAATTTTCAAGGTGCATAGACACTTATTCAAGTGCGAAGTTTGAGTTAATAATAAATGGGTAGTTCCGATTGGAATTGCCCATTTTTTACATCATATACCGATGTTTGCACAGAAGATGGATAACCGTTAAGATGTTTCTGTCGATACGATATTGTATGAGCTTAAAATCGGAGGAACAAGAAATGTATATGCGACTGACACCGAGAGAAAAAGAGATGGCGGACATGTTTGAACAAATGAGCAAAGAAGAACAGGAAATTATGATTGAGCTTGCCAAAAGAATGAGGACGGAGGAACCTGAAAAATTATTAAAAGAAATAAAGCAGCGATTGAATATAGATGATGGTGTGTAATTGATAGCTGTATTGCCCTTTGAGAGAGGAAAATCCTTTTTCAAAGGTTTTTTTCTTTTTTCAAAGGGGGTTCGCAAACTACAACATCAAGCAAAAACTTCCTATACTTTAAGCACAGAGGAAGTGGAGGTTTTGATATGAATAACAGTTTATCAGTAGTGCATCCGGAATTGATAGTTGAGTGGTCTAAGAAGAATCTGCCACTGACACCAGATGGTATTACATTCGGCTCTAACAAAGTCGTCTGGTGGAAAGGCAGCTGTGGGCATGAATGGCAGACCAGTGTTAAGGCAAGGTCAAAGGGCGAGAAATGCCCGATCTGCTCCGGGGCGAGAGCAGTCGCAGGAATTAACGATCTAAGTACATTGAAACCGGGATTGGCTTCTGAGTGGTCCAAGAAGAATGAAATCAAACCGACAGAGGTAACCGTAGGTTCTCATAAGAAAGTCATCTGGAAGTGCCGACTGGGGCATGAATGGACAGCATCGGTTAAGAGCAGGAGTATCAATGGTTCTGGTTGTCCATACTGTTCCCATAATAAGGTGCTTGTTGGATTTAATGACCTTGCGACAGTGGTTCCAAAAGTTGCGGATGAATGGTCAGAGAAAAATGAGAAGAAGCCAACGGAAGTTACTGCATTTGCTAATCGTAAAGCATGGTGGAAGTGCAGGGATTGCGATTATGAATGGAATACACTTATTTCTACACGCTCAGGCGGAAGCAAGTGCCCTTGTTGCAGTGGCTATACCTTTATAAAAGGCAGGAATGATTTGAAAACAACACATCCGGAGATTGCTGAAGAATGGTCAGAAAAGAATTATCCGTTACAGCCTGATGAGGTCAATGCAAAGTCGAGAAAAAATGTGTGGTGGCATTGTAAGAAATGTGGCAATGAATGGAAGTCAGTCATCAATGCCCGAATAAAAGGAACTGTTTGTCCGGTATGTGCCGAAAGAGAAGTGCTTGCAGGATACAATGATCTGGCGACAACGGATAAAAATCTACTCAGTGACTGGGATTATGAACAGAACAGAATACAGCCGACAGAAGTATCACGAACTTCTGCTAAACGAGCATGGTGGAAATGCAGACACGGACATTCATGGAGTATGAAGATCAATGAACGGACAATTCTCGGAAAAGGTTGCAGGATATGTGAGCAGGAGTATTTATCAGTGTTTCCGGCTTTTGCCCTCAGTTATTATTCACATATGAAAGGATTGAAAATCGAACTCGGCTCAGACAGAGTTTTAGGGATACCGCTTGATACTTATATTCCATCTGAACAGGTGGCGATTGAAGTGAACAGCGGTTCAGAAGATATGGAAATCTTAAAAGAACATCTCTGTCAGCAAAGAGGAATTAAACGGATCAAGTTGCCTATGAAAACCAATGAAACAGAAATCGCTTATGCTCAGCGTATCAAAGCAGCCTTTCAAAGCGTACATATATTTATTACTTCCGATACGGAAGAAGATGTCGGGACTATCAGAAACGTATTTGAGAACTGGAGGAACAGCCAATGAGAGAAAAGAAATATCATATTTACTTAACAGCCGAAGAACAGAGCAGAGTTATTCAGTCACTTATCCGGCTGAAAAATGAGCTTCTCGAACAAGGCAGATATACTGACGCAGTGGATGATGTTCTCTGCAAGGTATTGGCAGCCAAGAAGAAGCATAATTTATTCATCTAATCAAATTGCCCAGAATATAAGAGGACCGCCTACACCGAAGTGCAAGCGGTCTTTTTAATGGGAATATTATCCATACAAACTGGAATTTATTTGGAAGATTTTATTATCCATTCATCAAGAAATTTCATTTGTTCATCCGTATGAAACCAATGCTCTCCATTTTTCATAATAGAAAGTGTTGAATTAGTCCTAAGTGTTGAATTAGTCCTCTGTACAAATTCAAATATCGTTCCATAAGCGGTAAGATTATCTTTTTCACCATACAAAATGTGCGTTGGGATTTCCCATATAATAGGATTTTCTCTTGCATAGCAAAGATAATCCCATGAAAGAGTCTCTCCAAAGGTTGTCTGAATTTCTTTTTTCTCTTTGAGTTCATCCTCTGTAACATTTGCCCAAATCATCATATCAGCAATAAGCCTTTCCATATCTACAACGGGCGAAATAAAATATGCTTTCTCTATTTGCTGATTTGATAAGGCATTGATAGCAAAATACGCTCCAATGCTATTGGCAATTACTTCAACAGTCTTGTAGTTTCTATAAATTGAATTAAAAAGTAATGGAAATTCTTCTTTTGCTTCCCATGGAAACTGTGCAGTATAGTCGAAACCAATCACATCACAATTACTAAAGAGCGGTTTGTAATGAATAGCTTCTTCAGCATTACCACCTTTTCCATGTATATAAATAACTGCTTTATCCACAATAGTTATCCTCCACAAAT